>JBIOVW010000750.1:0-3838 GCA_044867945.1 Nakamurella sp.
GCGCGACGCGGTGTGCGCGACGCGGTGTGCGCGACGCGGTGTGCGCGACGCGGAGAGACGGGTCGCGTGGCGGGTGCCTCGCGGGGCGGGGGTTCGTCGCGGGGTGGGTGCGGCGTGGGCCGCGCGCTTCCCGTTACGGTCGCGCGGCGGTGCGCAACCGGTCGGTCGGGTCAGTAGGGCCACCGACGGATGGGGCCGAGGCCGCAGCCGGTGAGGTAGCCGGCGGCGCGGGCCTGGATGCCCAGCGGGATCTGCGGGGCGACCGGGTACAGGTCCTGTTCCAGGATGGTGAAGACCTCCCGCTCCAGGCCGCTGAGTGCGTCCAGCAGCGGCGGCACGGCGGGCTCCCCGAACGGCGGCTCGACCATGACGCCCAGCGGCACGGCCTCGGCCAGGGACAGCTTCTCGTCCCGGACCCGCTGGCGCACCTTGGGATCGACGAACTTCAGGTGCACGTAGGTGATCCGCTCCGGGGCCTGCCGGATGATCTCCAGATTGTCGCCGTCGCAGTAGGCGACATGCCCGGTGTCCAGGCACAGGTTGACGTACCGCGGGTCGGTGTCGGCCAGGAACTGCAGGATCCGGTCCTGGGTGTCGACGTGGGTGTCGGCGTGCGGGTGGAACACCAGCTGCACGCCGTGCTCGTCGAAGATCACCCGGCCGAGCTCGTTGGTGCCGGTGACCAGGTTCTTCCACTGCTCGGGGTCCAGCTCACCGGGCTCCAGGGCGGCGCCGGTGTGCAGGTCGGTGTACTGCTCGGGCAGCTGCACCAGGTACTTCGCGCCCACCTCGGAGAGCAGCTTCGCCTCCCGGGAGAACGCGGCGATCGCCTCGGTCAGCGCGTCGGCGCCCTTGTGCAGGCCGGCGAACACGGTGCCGCCGCACACCTGCAGGCTCCGGGCGGCGAGTTCGTCACGAAGCTGGGCGGGGTCCTGCGGCAGGAACCCCTGCGGGCCGAGTTCGGTCCACACGTAGCCGGCCAGAGCGACCTCGTCGAGGTACTGCTTCCACCCGACCTGATGGTCGTCCTTGGCGAACCAGACCCCCCACGAATCGGGGGCGGTACCAACCACCAACGTCGACCGGTCGGTCGCGGGCAGCTCGCTCATCTGTTCTCCTCGGTGAGATCGCGGGTTCAAGCGCTTTAGCTGCCGAGCAGTCTCCGGGAAGACGACCCTATTTGTCAAGACATAAGGTCAGATGGTCCGCCGGACAGGCGCGCCGACCGGCGGACCCCGCGCCCAGCCTCAGGCGGACGCCAGGGAGGCGGTCAGCGCGGCGTCGGCGTCCTTGAGCACCTTGGCCGCCACCTCAAGGCCCTCGATCCGGCCCAGCGACACGTCCTCGTGCTCGATGTTCACCAGCATGCCCGGGTCGACCTCGTGGAGCGCGCGCAGGAACTCGGTCCAGAACGCGGTGTCGTGACCCCGGCCGAGTGCGACGAAGTCCCACGCGGATTCCTTCGGCCACTCGTTGGCCCACTCGTCGCCACCCAGGTTGACCCGCGGCTCATCCGGCGACAGCCGACGGAACCGGTTGTCCAGCACCCCGTACAGTTTCGCGTACTCCTCGTTGACCCGTACGTCCTTGGCGGCGGCCTGGAACACCAAAGGCCCCAACGCCCGCACCACGGCGACCGGATCCATTTGCTGCCAGAACAGGTGCGAGGCATCCAGTTCCACCCCGACGTGGGTGGCGCCGGTCAGCTCGACCAGCTTGAACACGTCGGCGGTGTTGAACACCAGGTTCTGCGGGTGCAGCTCAAGCGCCACCCTGACGTCGAGATCCGCGGCGAGGATGTTGATCTCCTGCCAGAACGGCACGGCGACCGACCATTGGTAGTCCAGCACGTCCAGTGCGGCTGAGTTCCAGGCGTTCACGATCCAATTGGTGTGGTTCGCCCCGGGCTCACCGCCGGGCAGGCCCGACATGGTGACGACCCGGTGCTGGCCGAGCCGGTTGGCCAGCCGGATCGAGCGACGGACGTCCTCGGCGTGCTTGTCACCGATGGTCTTGTTGGGGTGCAGCGGGTTTCCGTTGCAGTTCAGGCCGGCGATGGACACCCCGGTGCCCTCGAAGACGCCCAGGTAGTCGTCCCGGGCGGTGTCGCTGGTCAGGATCTCGTCGAAGGTCGGGATGTGGGTGGCGGGCAGGAACCCGCCGGAGTTGAGCTCGATGCCGGTCAAACCCAGGCCGGCGATGACCTCAAGAGCCTCGGGCAGGGGACGGTCGTGCAGGATCGCGTTGTAGACGCCGAGCTTCATCAGTTGGCACCCTTCTCGGAGGAAACGAACACGGGGGATCCGCCGTTGGCGGCGGATTCGGTGACGGCGGCGAGGATCTCCATGTTGTGCACGCCGTCGTGGAAGGTGGCGCAGCGGGGCAAGGCCTTGTCGACGCCGACCACCTCGTCCAGGAAGGCGCGGGCCTGGTAGACGAACGCATCGTTCTGGCCGAACCCGACGCAGGGGGCGTCCATGGCCATGCCGCCGGCCAGGTACGGGTGTTGCGGGCCGAGGATCACCTGGCGGTAGCCGGCGGTGCGGGAGTCGCCGTGCAGGTACAGCCCGATCTCGGCGTTGCGGTTCTGGTCGAAGCGGGCGGCGCCGTTCTCGCAGAACACCTCGAGGTTCAGGCCGTTGGCGTGGCCGGCGGCGACGCGGGAAACCTCCAGCGAACCCGAGCAGTTCGCGAACCGGGCGTTGTAGGCGGCGTAGTCGTCGTTGGTGACGGGCTCGTAGGTGTCGCTGACCTCGGCATGGTCGTGCCCGGCGACATAGCCGAGGGGCAACGGTCGCTGGGTGATCGCGGTGCTCAGGGTGCCGCCGGAGACCTCCTGGACCGGGCCGGCCAGGAACTCGGCCACGTAGGACAGGTGGCTGCCTACGTCGGCCAGCGCGCCGGAGCCCTGCGGACCCTGGTAGCGCCAGCTCATCGGCGCCGTCGGGCTGCAGCCGTAGTCGGTCCAGTAGCGGCCCGAGAAGTGCAATGGCCGGCCCAGCTCGCCGGAATCGATGAGCTGCTTGATGAACGCGATGCCCGGGGTGCGCAGGAAGGTGAAGCCGACCCGGGCCAGCACGTCCCGCTGCGCGGCCGCGTCGGCCGCCTCCGCCATCGCCCGCGCATCCTCCATGGTGTCGGACAGCGGCTTCTCGCACAGCACGTGCTTGCCGGCCGCCAGCAGACCCTCGACCACCTCGCGGTGCAGGGAGTTGGCGATGACGACGCTCACCACGTCGATGTCGTCGGCCTCGGCGATCGCCTGCCAGGACGTGTCGTTCCGCTCGTACCCGAACCGGCGGGCGGCCAGCGAACCGAACTCGGCGTTCACGTCGCCGATCGACACCAACCGGACCGGCGGCAGGACCGGGTCATACACCGCGCTCGCCGTGCGGTAGGCGGCGGCGTGCGCCTTGCCGGCCATCCCCGCGCCGATGACGGCCACGCCGATGCCGCGCTCGCTGACTGGAGGCATGCCTTCTCCCTTGAAGTTCCCGCCCGTTTCCGGCCGGGCTCGATGGACCGTTGGAGCGCTACAATGGAGCGCTCCAACAATGTAGGGTGAGCCGTGTGCAGATGTCAATGCGGATCCGGGAGAAATCCTGCGCGTCGATCGCGGTCCAACCGTCCCGTTCCTGGGGGTCGCCGCCGAGCGGTCCCTCGAGTGAACCGGTAGTGCGCATCGTGACCCCGGCGTGCGCAACCCCGGTTCACTCGATGTGCACGGTTGGGCCGAGACCTCAGCACGCCGGGCCTGACCGATCCGGATTACCGGTGCTGCGGAACATCCGGTCGCCCCACGCAGCTCGAAGTTCCGCACGGCGGTGGCCTCGCCGTT
>JBIOVW010000751.1:0-5501 GCA_044867945.1 Nakamurella sp.
GCTCCGCCCACCTCCGTCCTGGGCACCCCCGGCTCCGCCCCGCCGTTGGTGGTCAGCTCGTACACGCTGGGGACGGTCGTTCCCTATGCCGAGCGAGTCGCCGCCGCAGCCGCCGCCGGGTTCGACGGCATCGGACTCCGGGCCGAGAACTACTGGCAAGCCGAGGATGCCGGCCTCAACGCGGCGGCGATGGCCGACATCGCTTCGAGCGCCGGGGTACCGGTCCTGGAGGTGGAGTACCTGACCGGATGGGGTTCGACCGCCGAGCGCAACGCGGACCAGCAGCGCAAGGAACGGACGGTGTTCGACATGGCTCGCGCGTTCGCCGTGCGGCACATGAACGCCGGCCTGCTCGAACACCTGCCGGTCGACCAGATCACCGAGGCGTTCGCCGGCCTGTGCGACCGGGCGGGCGAGGACCTGACGGTGGCGTTGGAGTTCATGCCGTACAGCGGCGTACCGGACCTGGCGACCGCGTGGCAGGTGCTCCGGGATGCCGGCCGGCCGAACGCCGCGCTGATCGTCGACGTGTGGCACTGGGCCCGGGCCGGCATGACCGCCGCCGACCTGGCCGCGGTGCCGGCCGACAAGGTGGTCGCCGTCCAACTGTGCGATGTGCTGGCGGCGCCGATGGACCCTCTCCGCTCGGAGTCGCTCGGCCACCGGCTGCCGCCGGGGCACGGCCACGGCGACGCCGCCGGGTTGGTCCGCGCGCTGCACGATCATCGGGTGGCACCGAAGGTCGTTGCAGTGGAGGTGATCTCGAACGCCCTGGTGGCGCAGGGGGTCGGCCACGCCGCGTCCAGCGTGCACACCGCCGCCGTCGAGGTGCTCACCGCCGCGGCCGGTTGACCCGGCGGGCCGCGCCGGCTGGCCCCGCCGCTGGCCTGAACGTCGACCGAGAGCCGGCCGCGCTGATCAAACGCCCACTGAACCGGGCAAAACGGGCGGGCAAACGGGCCTTTGATCAGCGCGGCACCGCGTTCGGCGCAGGTCCACCGGCCGCGCTGATCCAAAGCCCACTGAACCGGACATAACCGGCGCGAATATGGGTCTTTGATCAGCGCGGCGGCACTCGGGGCGGCAAGGCGCCGGGCGCGGCGGACCGGTCAGGCCGATCAGTTGGCGACGTCGACGGGCCGACCGGTGCGGGCGGCCTCGATCACCGCGTCCACCACCCTGAGCGTGTTCAGACCGTCCCGCCCGCTGCAGACCGGCTGCTCCTCGCCCCGGATGACCGCGGCGAAGTGCGTGATCTGGTTGGCCAGCGGATCGCTGCGCTCCAGGTCGATGGTCGATGACGTCAATGGCTCCCACCAGGACGGCGTGCCCCGGTAGACCTTGAGCCGCATGGTCGGCACGGACAGCGATCCCCGGGTGCCGGCGATGTGGTAGCAGTCCTCGTCCGGGAAGCTGTCGTAGCTCTTGTTCTCCAACGATGTCTGCTCCCATGACCGAGGCGAGGCCGCGGTGTCCGACAGCAGGAAGGTGCCCAACGCCCCGTTCGCGAAGGTGAACACCATCGCCGCGGTGTCCTCGACGGCGAACCCGCGGGTCGCGTTCGACGTGATGGCCTGCACCCGGACGATGTCGCCGACCAGGGACAACAGGTTGTTCACCTCGTGGATCAGGTTGAGCAGGATCGGCCCGCCACCCGGCTGGGTGCGCCAGCCGCCACCGACCTCGAAGTAGTCATCCGGCTTGTAGAACATCGCCGTACCCACCACGGCGACCAGGTCGCCCAGCACGCCGCTGCGGACGGTCTCACGGGCCTTCGCCATGATCGGGCTGTAGTTGCGGTGGTGCCCGGTGAGGACCGGCACACCGGCGGCCTCCCCAGCCTCCACCAGCCGGGTCGCGGCGTCGACGCTGTCGCCGACCGGCTTCTCCACGATCACCGGCACCCCGGCGGCGACGCATTCCAGCCCGCCCTCGACGTGCAGCTGGTTGGGCGTCGCCAGGATCACGCCGTCCGGTTTCCCGGCTCGTTCATCAGAGAACAGTTCGGCCAGCGACGCGTATCGGGGCACCGAAAACTTGGCCGCGACCTCGTCGGCGGCCGGGAACGGGTCGACGATCGCCGCCAGTTCGGCGACCGCGCTGGCGTCGATCTCCTCGATGTGTCGCTGCCCGATCAGCCCGGCGCCGGCCACCGCGAGGCGAACCGTGCCGACGTCGGGCACTTCTGCCCGCCCGCTCACTTGCGGACGCCCGGCTTGAGGTTCTTGGTGACCTCCGCCTCGTGCAGCTCGAACAGCCCGCGGATGGCCAGCGAGTAGCCGGCGATGCCGAAGCCGACTATGATGCCGCGGGCGATCGGCGAGACGACCGAGTGGTGGCGGAACTCCTCGCGAGCGTGCACGTTCGAGATGTGCAGCTCGATCACCGGCACCATGGCGGCCTCGATCGCATCCCGGATCGCGTACGAGTAGTGGGTGTGTGCGCCGGGGTTGTAGATCATGCCGATGGACTCGCCGGACTTGAACGCCGGACCGGTCTCGTGGATCCAGTCGATCAGCTGTCCCTCGTAGTTGGACTGCCGGAACAGCAGCTCCAGGCCGAGCTTGTCGGCGTCGAGGCGGCACATCTCCTCGACGTCGGCCAAGGTGGTGCGGCCGTACACCTCGGGCTTGCGCGTGCCGAGCGTGTTCAGGTTCGGGCCGTTCATGACGGTGATCGAGGGCATGACAGAGTCTCTCCAGGCTCGCTTGCGGGATGGGTGGGTGGAGGCGCACAAACGGCCGGTCGACACCTGGTCGACCGGCCGTGCGTGCCGTTCAGGTCGCTGGGATCAGACCGGCTGGTCCACCCCGGTCTGGCGGATCCGGTCGTACTCCTCCTTGGGCACTTCCGGCGCGCCGTCGACGCCCAGGTCATTGAGGTGCACCCGGAACGTCTCGCGTGAGAAGTAGGCGGCGATGGCCGCGACGACGGTCAGGCCGAGCGTGATGCTGCCGACGACCCAGACGACCTGCATCTCGATGGCGTCGGCCAACGCGCGGCAGGTCTGCCCGTCCACCAGGGCATCGGGCTGGAACACCTTGTCGGCCACGCAGGTGGCACTCGGCGTCGGACCGGCCAGCAGGGCGTAGATGGCGGGCAGGAACGAGGTAAGCATTGTGCCGATGTTCTGTCCGATGGCGAAACCGGTCACCCGGTTCTTCGTCGGGAACAGCTCCTGGAAGAACGCGGGGAACACCGCGTTGTAACCCTGATAGACCACGCCCCACATCAACATGGCGAAGAAGAAGGACATCACCAGGTTGCCATGGCCGACGAAGTACAGATACGGATAGGCCAGGACGCCGGACCCGAGACAGCCGATGATGATCACCGGTTTCCGGCCGATCTTGTCCGACAGGTTTCCGACGAACGGGATGAGCAGGACCGCGACGAGATTGCCGGACACCGAGATCCACAGGTAGTTCGTCGCGGTGAGGCCGACGCCGTACGCCGCGTTGGTGGCGAACGTGGCGCCGAAGGCGGTCACCGTGGTCGGGATCACGTTCATCAGGGCCATCAGCATCACCCTGAACATGTCCAGGCCGTTGTCCCTGAATGCCGAGGCGATCGGGGAGGACGGCACCTCGCTGCTTTCGGCTTCCTCCTCGAACGCGGGCGTCTCGTGCACCTGGCGGCGGATGTAGAGGCCGATCACGACGACAATGGCGCTGAGCAGGAACGGGATGCGCCAACCCCAGGACAGGAAGGCGTCCCTGGGCAGGATGATCGACAGCGGCAGGAAGATCGCCGCGGCGAAGATTTGGCCGGCCTGCACGCCCTGCAGGGTGAAGCTTGCGTAGTAAGCGCGCTTTCCGAAGGGCGAGTGCTCCAGGATCATCGCGCTCGCGCCGGAGATCTCACCACCGACGGCGAAGCCCTGAATCAGCCGCAGCGCCACCAGCAGGATCGGCGCCAGGGCACCCACTGCCTCGTAGGTGGGCAGCAGACCCACGCAGAACGTGGAAAAGCCGATCAGCAGCATGCATAGCACGAGGACGTTCTTGCGACCGTGGGTATCACCCCAGTGGCCCAGGACAAAGGCACCGATCGGCCGAGCCACGTACCCGACACCGAAGGTGGCGAACGAAGCGATGATGGCGACCTGCGCGTTGTCGCTCGGGAAGAACAGGTCCGGGAAGACGAGGGCGGCGGCCTGCGCGTAGATGAAGTAGTCGTAGTACTCGAGCGCGCTGCCGACCCAGCCGCTGGCCGCTGCCTTCTTCGGTGTCTTGTCGTGCGCCGTCGGTTCGTGCGAGCCCGGTGGCTCCTTGATCTCGTCTTGCATGTGCACTCCTCGTCACGGGTCGCCGGGCGCGACTTGCGGCGGCTGTGAAGAGTGCACAACCCCGGGGAAGGGTGGGTCAACGGCCCTCGGCGCCCTTTCCGCTGGACGGCAGGATTCCGGCCGGCCGGTCACGGAACGGGCATCGACCCGATGACGAAACGAAAACGATTGAAGGACAGAAGCAGTCAGTGCGTGATCGGGGAGGTGCGAAAATTCGCGTCGACCGACCGGCAACCCCATGCCACGGCATGGGGTCCGAGCTCAGGTCGGGCCGGCCGCAGCGGCCCGGACGAACGCGAAAGGGTGGGTCCGCCGGGGCCGGCGGACCCACCCTTGTCGATCGGTGGCCCGGAAGAACGGGGCCGGGGTCAGGGGACGAAGCGATCGCGCATGACCAGGTTCACCACTAGGGCGAGCGCACCGATGATGGTCAGCATCCAAGCGACGGTCGAGAAGTCCGGCCCACCCCGCAACAGCAGCACAAGGCCGCCGAACAGGACCGAGGCGGAAAAGCCCACGGCCAGGATCCACCGCCAGCGAGGACTCACCCGGACATCATGCCGGGATCAACGAGACTTCCCGCAACTCCTCCGGGCTGGGGTTGCCGTAGCCGAAGAACTCGAGGTAGGCCGGGATCTGCTCGTAGAGCATGTCACTGCCCACCTGGATCTTGCAGCCCTTGTCCAGCGCCGCCTGCAGGAAGGGCGTGATCGTCTGCTTCATGACCACGTCGGCGACGAACGTCGTCGGGGCGATCCGGTCGGGGTCCATCGGCAGCGGATCGCCGTCGTTCATGCCCAGCGGGGTCGCATTGACGACCAGGTCGTAGCCGTCCGGATCCTTCGATCCGACGGCGACCTTGGTGTCCGGATAGTGCTCGTTCAGCCGCCCCGCCAGGGCCTCGGACGCGGCGATGTTGGGGTCGAACAGGCCGATCTCGGCCAGTCCGTCGGCCACCAGGGAGGCCGCGATCGGCGACCCGACGCCGCCGTTGCCGACGACCAGAGCGCGCTTGCCTTTGACGTCGAAGCCCTTGCGGGCCACGCCCCGGGCGAAGCCGGCACCGTCGAACTGGTCGCCCAGCAACGAACCGTCCTCGCGGAGCAGGACCGCGTTGGAGGCACCGGCCACCTTGGCAATGGGCGTGAGCTCGTCGACCAGCTCGGTGGTCGTGACCTTGTGCGGCATGGTGACCAGCGCGCCGCGGATGTTC
>JBIOVW010000752.1:0-7095 GCA_044867945.1 Nakamurella sp.
GGAGCTGTTCACCCGCCGGGCGACGGCGCAACGCTCGGCGCGCCGTGCGGGCGTGGACGGCGAGGCGGTGCTGGCCCTGTGTCGCTCGCTCGACGGTCTGCCGCTGGCGATCGAACTGGCAGCGGCCCGGACCCGGACACTGTCGGTCGACGAGGTCACCCGGCGACTGGACGATCGGTTCACCGTGTTGAGCGACCCGACGAGCCGGCGGCCGGAACGCCGCCGGTCCCTGCGGTCGACCATCCGGTGGAGCTACGAGATGTTGTTCCCCGACGATCAGCGGGGGCTGTGGGCCCTGGCCACCTTTGCGTCCGGCGCGTCATTGCCGGCGGCGGAGTTCGTCCTGCAGTCGCTTGACGTGCCGGCGACCGCCGCGATCGATGTCGTCGACCGGCTCGTGAGCCGTTCGTTGGTCATCGTCGATGAGGAGGCAGCGGCGCCGCCGAATCCCGTCGGACCGAACTGGCCGGGTCGGCATTCCGTTCGTTACCGGCTGCTGGACAGCATCCGAGCATTCGCGCGGGAGGAGTTGAGCGCAGCCGGGATGACCGAGCGTGCACGCGCCGCGCACGCGGCCTGGTTCGCGGAGGCGGCCGCCACCTCGACAGCAGGAGTGCGCAGCAGCCGGCAGGCCGAGCACCTGTGGTTGACCCGCGCCGAGCGGGCCAACATCGACGCCGCCCTGGCCTGGAGCGCCACCCGCGACCCGCTGCTGGCCCTCGGCCTCGTCAACGGGTTCGGCTGGGCATGGGTGGTGCTCGGCGACAGCCGGGGCGCCGACCGGATCCTGGCCGCCCTCGACGCCGTCGGCGACGCAGCGCCGGCCCGGGATCGGGCCGGCGCCCTGCTCCTCGCGGCGTGGATCGAGGCGTCGACCGGTCACCTCGACCCGGCGCGAGACCATATCGCCGCAGCCACCGAACTCGCCGGCGCCGAACACGACGTCGACCTGCAGGCGCGGTGCGCGTACCACCTCGCCTACGTCGTCTCGCATCACGGCGAATTCCGGCAGGCGATGGACCTCACTGCGCGCAGCCGGACCCTCTACGAAGGGCTCGACCGGCCGTGGGACCTGGCGGCGAACTGGCTCTTCGCCGCCCGGGCCGCGGTCTCGGCCGGTGACGAGGGCCGCAGCGTGGAGGCCGTCGACCAGGTCCGCCGCTGGCTGCGAAAGGTCGACGACCCGTGGCTGCACGTGCGCGGCGAGGCCATTGCCGGCGAGCTGGCCCGCCTCCAGCACCGGTTCGACGACGCCCTGCGGCACCTCGGGCGGGCCGCGGAAACTTCCCGGCGCCTCGGTTTCGCGCAGACGGAGGCTTATCAGCTGTCCAGTCTGGGCCGGGCGCAGTGCCAGGCCGGTGACTACGAGACCGGTTCGGCCACCCTGGAACTCGCGGTCGAGAAGGCCGAGATGACCGGTGACGTCCGGCTGGCCGCGCTCGTCCGGGTGCACCTCGGGCGGGTCCTGCGGGCGCTCGGGCGGACGGCCGAAGCGCGGACCGCCATCGAGGCGGCAACGGCGTGGCATCGCGCCGCCGGGGGTGGCGAACAGGCCGCCCTCGGGGAGTGCCTGGCGGCCGCGATGGATACGGCCGAAGGGGTGAGCGGTGCCGAGGATCGGCTCGCCGCGGTCCTGCGCGAGGCCCGGCTGCGCGACGACGCCCCGGTCGAGGTGTTCGCCCTGGATGCATTGGCCCGGCTAGCGGCCGCCGTCGGCGATGTGTCCGCCGCGCGGGAGCTCGGAGCGGTGGCAGATCGTCGGATGGCGGCCGCCTCACATTTCATCACCGAGTTCGACCGCTCCGACGCCCTTTCGCGGCTCGCTCGTTCAGCACCAGGAAGGCCATGAGCCCGCCCACCACGATGGTGATGCCGAGGGCCTGCCAACCGTTCAGCGTTTCGCCCAGCAACAGGAACGACCACACGACGGCGAGGGCAGGCTGGATCACCTGCACGATGCCGATCGTGCCGATCGGGATCGACTTCTGGGCGAACACCAACAGCCCGTTGCCGGCCATCCCGATCAGGAACGCGAGAACCAGCGTGTAGGCCCATCCGGTGCGGCTCATTCCGAACACAGCACCGTTCGCCATCGCGAGCGGAAGCACCGCCAGGGCCGCGATCGGGCTGATGGTCGCCATGAAGGTGGTGACATCCATATCCCGCCGGAAATGTCGGGTGGAGACGACGAAACCCGTCAGGAGCAGCATCGCCAGCAAGCCGAGGACATTGCCCCGGACCGACGCATCCCCGACCGGCGGAGCGCTGAACAACACGAGGGCTGTGCCGCCGAACGCGGCGAGCGCGAACACGAGGGCGCGCGGCTTGAAGTACTCCCCGAACAGCACGGCGCCGAGCGGGACGATCAGGAAGGGTGCGAGCGAACCGATGAGGGCGGCGTTCGCGACGCTGTTGTGGGTCGCCCCGGCGAAGAAGACCGCGAGGTTGAGGCCGAAAAACACACCGGGGACGATCGCCTGCCGCACATTCTGCCCGGTGACCCGTCGGCCGGTGCTCCACAGGATCAGGTTCCAGGCCAGGCTGACCACGACCAACCGCCAGAACGCGACCAGGACACCGGGGGTCTCCGCGCGTTTGACCAGGGTCGAGCTGAGTGAGAAGGCGATCACGACGCCGGCGACCGCGAGCGCCCCCCACGTCCGCGGCCCAAGTCGTCCGGTCGGCGTCGCCGAGCCGGGGATCGTCATCCGGGCCGTGGAATGGGCGGCTGGCTCCTGGAGGTCCGGTCATGCCCTCCCCGTCGTATTGAAGGCAGGACACAATGACCGACCCGGACGACCTCGAGCTGCATGGGCGCTTCTTCCCGGTGAAGCCGACCATTTCCCACACGGCCCAGGCCGGCGGCACCCGCCGAGGATAGCCCGACTGAGATGGCCGGGTCGGCGGCCGGGACGCCGGGCGCCCACTGGGGTTACCGCGCCGGGACCCCGGCCGGCCAGCACCACGCGCCACCGCGGGGTCGGTCGCTGCCCCAGCGCCGTTGTAGGTCGCTGCCAGCGCGCCACCACGACCACGGGCTCGCCGGAAGCAGAAGAAGACGGTGGGATGTTCTCCAAGATCCTGGTGGCCAACTGGGGCGAGATCGCGGTCCGGGCGTTTCGCGCGGCCCCGACCTGGCCCAGGCCTGCGTGGACGCGGGCATCACGTTCATCGGCCCGTCCGCCGCGGTGCTGGAGATGGCCGGCAACAAGGCCACCGCCGTCGCCGCTGCGGCCGCGGCCGGCGTGCCGGTGCTGCGGTCCAACGCGCCCTCCGCCGACGTGCCCACATTGATCGCGGCCGCGGAAAAGATCGGCTTCCCGGTGTTCGTCAAGGCGGTCGCCGCCGGCGGCGGCATGCGCCGGGTCGAGACCCGCGATGCGCTGCCCGAGGCGCTGGCCACGGTGATGCGGGACGCGGATTCGGCGTTCGGGACCCCACCGTGTTCCTGGAGCGAGCGGTCATCGACCCGCGTCACATCGAGGTGCAGATCCTGGCCGACCACCGCGGGGGCCAGTGCGACCCGGCGGGCACCATTCACCTGTTCGAGCGGGACTGCTCGGTGCAGCGGCGGTACCAGAAGGTGATCGAGGTCGGCCCCAGCGGTCGGCTTGGATCCCAATCTCCGGCACGGGATCTGCGACGACGGGTCGAGTCCGACGCAGAGCCCATCACCGATCTTTCGGGATCGGCCTCACCGCAGCGGCGGACCCGGCGTAGCTCTGGCATAGCTCGGCCTGACCTGGATGCCTGACTGCTCCGCTGCGGCATGACGGGGCGAAGTGCCGAGTTCGCCACTGCGATCAATTCCGCCGACCGGTGTCCCAGCCGGGTCTGACAGTGGCCGTCTCAGCGGCGGTCAGCCGACGAGTTCCACGCGGCATGGCAGGCCCGGCGCATTCGCGAGTCGGTGATCGCAGGTCTTCACTGCCACGTCGAGCCGGACGGCCAGGGCGACGTACATCGCGTCATAGAAGCTCAGCCGGTTGCGCAGCTGCCACGCGAAGTCGCACAACGACCGGTCGTGCGGGTACCTGACGTCGACCAACAAGGCAGCCGAGATGAGCGCGGAATACCCTTGACCGTCAGTCAGCTCACCCCGCCGAACCAGCTTGCGTAGCGCACTCCCGCATTCGACATCGACCAGATGCGGTGCGTGACAGCGAGTATCGGCGAACTGGCGGGCCACGTTCGCAGCAGCGACAGAACGCGTGGTCAGCGCGAAGATCAACGCAGAAGAATCGACGACCGCCTCCGTCACGACCGGACTTCGTCGAGCGCGCGGAGAATGCTGTCCACCGAGGTTCCCGGTGACTCCTCCGCGGCCATCGCCGCCTGCATGGCGGCGATTGCCTCCTCCTTCGACCTGCGCCGGGCCTGTACGGTCACCTGCCGCAGCATGTAGGCCTGTATCGACTGACCGGCGGCCCGGGCGCGCCGGCGGATCGTCTCGTACACGTCCTCGGGGACGTCACGAATCTGAATGGTGGGCATGGCACCACGGTAGCGCTCTTTCAGCGCTGGAGCGGTCACCGCACCGCCGTGGGGTCGGGCACCGTTGGACCGCCGTTGTAGGTTGCCTCCGACGGCCCGACCACGGCGATGCCGGCGATCGGGTCCGGATGACAACACAAGAGGGCGGTGGCATGTTCTCCAAGATCCTGGTGGCCAACCGGGGCGAGATCGCGGTGCGGGCGTTCCGCGCGGCCTGGGAGCTGGGCATCGACTCGGTGGCGGTGTTCCCGTGGGAGGACCGCAACTCGGTGCACCGGCAGAAGGCGACCGAGGCCTACCAGATCGGCGAGCGCGGCCATCCCGTCCGGGCCTACCTGGACGTCGAGTCGATCGTGCGGACCGCGGTGGCCGCCGGCGCGGACGCGGTGTACCCGGGCTACGGCTTCCTGTCCGAGAACCCCGACCTCGCCCAGGCTTGTGTGGATGCCGGCATCACCTTCATCGGCCCGTCCGCCGCGGTGCTGGAGATGGCCGGCAACAAGGCCACCGCCGTCGCCGCGGCCACCGCCGCCGGGGTGCCGGTGCTGCCGTCCAGCGCGCCCTCCGCCGACGTGTCCACCCTGATCGCGGCCGCGGATGAGATCGGCTTCCCGGTGTTCGTCAAGGCGGTCGCCGGCGGCGGCGGCCGCGGCATGCGCCGGGTCGACACCCGCGATGCGCTGGCCGAGGCGCTGGCCACCGCGATGCGGGAGGCCGATTCGGCGTTCGGCGACCCGACCGTGTTCCTGGAGCGGGCGGTTACCGACCCCCGGCACATCGAGGTGCAAATCCTGGCCGACCATCGCGCCGCGGACGGCGACCCGGCGGGCACCATCCACCTGTTCGAGCGGGACTGCTCGGTGCAGCGGCGGCACCAGAAGGTGATCGAGGTCGCCCCCGCGGTCGGACTGGATCCCGGTCTCCGACAGAGGATCTGCGCGGACGCCGTCGCCTTCGCCCGGCACATCGGCTACGTGAACGCCGGCACCGTCGAGTTCCTGGTCGAGGGCGACGGGCCGGACGCGAAGCACCACTTCATCGAGATGAACCCCCGCATCCAGGTCGAGCACACGGTGACCGAGGAGGTCACCGACGTCGACCTGGTCGGCGCGCAGATCCGCATCGCCGCCGGCGAGACCCTGGACGACCTGGGCCTGCGGCAGGAAGAGATCAGGGTCAACGGCGCCGCCCTGCAGTGCAGGCTCACCACCGAGGATCCGGCCAACGGGTTCCGCCCGGACACCGGCAAGATCAACACCTACCGCTCGCCCGGCGGCGGCGGCGTCCGCGTCGACGGCGGCACCGTGCACTCCGGCGCCGACGTGTCCGCGCACTTCGACTCGCTGCTGGTCAAGCTCACCTGCCGCGGCCGGGACTGGGGTCAGGCGGTGGCCCGGGCCCGGCGGGCGCTGGCCGAGTTCCGCGTCCGCGGCGTGGCCACCAACATCCCGTTCCTGATGGCGGTGCTGGAGGACCCGGACTTCGCCGCGGGCGGCGTCACCACCAGCTTCATCGAGACGCATCCGGAGCTGCTCACCGCCCGGCACTCCGCCGACCGGGGCACCCGGCTGCTGTCGTACCTGGCCGACGTCACCATCAATAGGCCCTACGGGTCCCGGCCGTCCGGGCTGATCGAGCCGCACCTCAAGCTCCCCGACGTCGACCTGAAGCACCCCGCCCCGCCGGGCACCCGGCAGGCGCTGGTCGAGCTGGGCCCCGAGGGTTTCGCCCGCCGGCTGCGCGAGGCTCCCGATCTGCTGGTCACCGACACCACCTTCCGCGACGCGCACCAGAGCCTGTTGGCCACCCGGGTCCGCACCCGCGACCTGGCGATGATCGGCCCGGCCGTCGCTCGGCTGACCCCGCAGCTGCTGTCCATCGAGGCCTGGGGCGGGGCCACCTACGACGTCGCGCTGCGGTTCCTGTCCGAGGACCCGTGGGAGCGGCTGGCCACGCTGCGCGAGGCGATCCCGACGATCGCCCTGCAGATGCTGCTGCGTGGGCGCAACACCGTCGGCTACACGCCGTACCCGCAGGCCGTCACCGACGCGTTCGTCAGGGAGGCGGCATCGACTGGTATCGATATATTCCGGATCTTCGACGCCCTCAACGACGTCAGCCAGATGCGCCCGGCCATCGACGCGGTCCGGGAAACCGGCACCGCGGTGGCCGAGGTCGCCCTCTGTTACACCGGCGACCTGTCCAACCCGGCCGAGAAGCTATACACGCTGGACTACTACCTGCGGCTGGCAGAGCAGATCGTCGACGCCGGCGCGCACGTGCTGGCCATCAAGGACATGGCCGGTCTGCTGCGGGCCCCGGCCGCGCACACCCTGGTCACCGCGCTGCGGCAGCGGTTCGACCTGCCGCTGCACCTGCACACCCACGACACCGCGGGTGGGCAGCTGGCCACCCTGCTCGCCGCCTCGGCGGCCGGGGTGGACGCCGTCGACGCGGCGAGCGCGTCGATGGCCGGCACGACGTCGCAGCCGCCGATGTCCGCGCTGGCCACATCGCCGAGATTCAAAAGTATTTTCTTTTTGCCGTCATCGAGCAGTTTGCGAACTGCTTCGCGCAATTGGACGCTCCCCTCACCAATTG
>JBIOVW010000753.1:0-2364 GCA_044867945.1 Nakamurella sp.
GGGCGTGCCGTCGGCGAGACCGTCGCCGGGGGAGTGGCCGACCGGGGGATCGCGTGGTGCTGGACGGGCACTGGCGTGTCGATCGCCGCCAACAAGGTCGCCGGCATTCGGGCCGCGCTGTGCACGGACGCCGAGACCGCCCGCGGCGCCCGCCGCTGGAACGACGCCAACGTGCTGGCCATGGGTCTGCGCCTCACGTCGGAGGCGTCGGCGGTCGAGATCGTCGACGCCTTCCTGACGACCGACCCCGACGGCACCGAGACCGACAACATCGCCCGCCTGCCCTGACCGGCGCTCACCCACCCGAGTGTCTCGTGCAGCCGAGTGTTTCCCGCGGGGCCTTCCCGCACCAGAGGCCGTTGCGTTAGCGGCTCGACGGTTCATCGAAGAGTGGTGGGGGTGTGTGTTGGCCCGGGGCGAGTCGGTTGGCGCGGTCGTCGTCGTTAGGTCGGGGCTGCTGCCGCGGGGCGAGCCGCGTGTGGCTGTTCAGGTGGTTCGCCGGTGGAGGATGGTGAGGTTGTGGCCGGTGAGGATCCAGTGCCACTCGGCTCGCACGAGGTCGTGGCCGCGGCGTAAGAAGCGGGTGATCCGCCGGTTGGTCTTAATGTCACCGAAGACGGGTTCGATGATGGCTTGTCGCTGGCGATAGAGGCTGCGACCGGCGGGCCGGGCGAGGCGAGTGTCCATGGCGTGCCGGCTGGCCGCCGCCGGGGTCGGCCGTGGTGGTGGTCGGGGCCGGGTTTGTTTGGGTGCCGGCACAGCGGCCTCGCCGGCGCCAGCGTTCCAGGCCCGCCGGATGTTGCACACTGCCGGGATCGACAGGCCGAGCAGTTCGCCGGCTTCGCGCAGCTTGAGTTCCCCGTTGACGGTGCGAGCGATCACGGTGATACGCCGGGCCCGTTCCGTGGCGATCGCTGCGTCGTGGGCAGCGACGGCTTCCTCGTAGGCAGCGACGTCGGGTTCGGGCAGCGGGTCGGGGGCCTTGTCGGGCAGCCACCGCCCGGTCGCCACCAACACGTCGGGCAGGTCCTCGTCGGCTTCGATGACGGCGACCCCCTCGGTGGTCCAGTAACCGGCATCAGCGACGACCACCCCGGCGTTCTCGCCGGTGGCGACGGTGACTGCGTCGCCGATCCGGGTCACCATCGGCACCAACATCGTCGAGTCCGACGGGTTCACGCTGAGATCGGCCGCGACGACGATCCCGCCGGCCACCGCCGCCGCCTGCGCGTTATAGCCCTGCACCCAGCCACCACCGGAGCGGGGCAGCATCGCCGAGTCAGGATCGGTCACGTTCATCGACCGTTCCTCAGGCTCCTCAGCCCGTTCCCGCAGCCGTCGCTGAATCCACTGCCGCATCGTCGTGCGGTCGAACATCTCCTCGAGCGGGCCGCCATCAGGATCAGCGGCATCGGCCGCATCCTCAGCAGCATCGTTGGCCTCCACGTCATCGGCCCACCCGGCGAAACGCTCCCGCAGATCACCCAGTGACTGGTTACGCGACAGCGACGCGTCGCCAGGCAGCTTCGTGCCGTCAACCGCGATCAGTGTCGGATCGATCAACCCGGCCTCCGCCGCCAGCCCGACAACCTGGGCGAACAGATCCTCCAACAGATCACGGTGACGAACGATGAACCGGCAGATCGTCACATGATCAGGACGTTCGTTGGCCGCCACCACCCGGAACCCGACATCGACGGCCAACGCCCGCTCGATCCGCCGTGACGACATCGTCGCCGTCATCGACGCGTACAAGGCGATGCCGACCATCACCTGCGGGTGATACGCCGGCCGCCCTCGATCCCGTGACGTCTGCGACCGGGCAACGAACGAGGACAGATCCAACGACTCCATCAGCTCGACCAGGAACAGCGCCGGATGACCCGCCGGCAACCACTCCCGCACATCCGGTGGCAACAAAAACTGCTGATCACGACCCACCGACCGGAAACGTGGCTCCACCCAACAAGCTTTCCGCACCAGACACGTCCAACCGGGGACCTAACGCAACAGCCTCCCGAAACACTCCAATGCCGGAAACACTCCGACGCCGTCAGCGGAGGAGGGCGGCGGCAGCCATCCGCTGCACGAACTCGGTGTACTCCTCGGGTGTCCAGCTGCGCAGCAGGACCAGCCGGCGGTAGGGCAGCGGGTCGATCAGCAGCTCGGCGATCGCTGCCGCCCGTTCGACGTCGAGCCCCGGTCGTAGCCCACCGATCGCGTCGAGCCGCACAACGAACGCCCGGGCGCCGTGCGAGCGTTGCTCCTCGGCGGTGGCCAGGATCGCGGCTGCCTCGGCGTCGGCGTCAGCCGCGACGACCAGGACGTGGGAGAGCGCCGCCAGCCGACCGGCGATCGTCGCGT
>JBIOVW010000754.1:0-13166 GCA_044867945.1 Nakamurella sp.
GTGCGCTCGCTGGAGTCACGGGTCCTGGTGTCCGCCCGCAAGCTGGCCGATCTGGGGGTGACCGGTGAGGACCTGCAGAGCCCCGTCCAGGTCGATACTGCGCCGCTGGTGCCCCAGGAACCGGCCGCCGGCCATCCGCCGGATCAGCTGGGCTCCCCGATGGACAGGGCCGCGGCCGCCGCGGCCGAGGCGGCGGTGCACATGGAGGCGGCCGAATCGACGTATGTTGCTCGTGCGCGCGGTCCCTCGGGACGGGCCCGGGACGCTACCGTTGACGGGTGACCACGAACACTGCGGCGCGTCCGCGCCTGGCCGACGCCTCGGTGGTGTCTTCGGTGCGGGGCTGGCCGTCCTGGGCGGTGATCGTCCTCGCGTTGGGCTGCACCCTGGCCGGCGCGGCGATCGACGGGCTGACCTCGGGCGTGCTGGCCTGGGGGCTGCGGATCGGTTTCTACCTGGGTGTCCTGGGCGCCGCGCTGCTGGTGCGCCGCGCCTCGATCTTCACCGCGATGGTGCAGCCCCCCCTCGTGCTGGTGGTCGGGCTGGTCGTCGGCGGCATGCTCTTCACCGACGCCGGCGGCCTCTACGGCACCGCGCTGCGGATCATTGCCACGTTCCCCACGATGGCCATGGGCACGGCCGCGGCCGTCCTGATCGGGCTGATCCGGATCGTGGCCCAGCCGCTGCGCTCCAAGTCACCGACGCGGCGAAACCCGCCCGCGCACAGCTGATCCGCGTCAGACCCTCTCCCGCTGGGGGGGCCGCCGCAGTTCCTTGGGCAGCGAGAAGGTCAGCGTCTCGGTGGCCGCGGTGAACTCCTCCGCCTCCGGGAACCCACGTTCCTGCAGGTGGGCGAGCACACCGTCGACCAGATCGTCCGGCACGGACGCCCCGCTGGTCACGCCGACCGTGCACACTCCGTCCAGCCACGCCTCGTCGATCTCGCCGGCGTCATCGACGAGGTAGGCCGCGTCCGCTCCGGCGCCGATGGCCACCTCCACCAGACGCACCGAGTTCGAGGAGTTCTTCGACCCGACCACGATCACCAGATCGCAGTCCGGGGCGATCTGCTTGACCACCTCCTGCCGGTTCTGCGTCGCATAGCAGATGTCGTCGCTGGGCGGAGAGGTCATCAGCGGGAACCTCTTGCGCAGCAGGTCGACGGTGCCGAGGGTCTCGTCCACGGACAGGGTGGTCTGGGACAGCCAGATGACCTTCTCCGGGTCGCGCACCGTGACCGAATCCACATCGGATGCGTCGTTGACGAGCTGGATCGACTCGGGCGCCTCCCCTTGGGTGCCCTCGACCTCCTCGTGCCCGCGATGCCCGATCAGCAGGATGTCGTAGTCGTCGGCGGCGAACCGGCGCGCCTCCTTGTGCACCTTGGTCACCAGCGGACAGGTGGCGTCGATCACCCGCAACTGCCGCTCGGCCGCCTGCTCGTGCACCGCCGGTGAGACCCCGTGCGCGGAGAACACCACCAATGCGCCTTCCGGCACCTCGTCCGCTTCGTCGACGAAGATGGCGCCCCGCGCCTGCAGATTCGACACCACGTGCTTGTTGTGCACGATCTGCTTGCGCACGTACACGGGTGCGCCGTACTGCTCGAGGGCCTTCTCGACGGTGACGACCGCCCGGTCAACCCCGGCGCAGTAGCCGCGGGGACTGGCCAGCAGGACGCGCTTGGCGGGCGGCGGCTGACGCTCGCTCGGCTGCTGATGATTCGCTCGCTGACGCTCGCTCATGACCTCAATCGTAGGTGCGCCGCGGACCGGACCCGGTCGGTCGCCGACCGGCGTGCGGGGCCGGTGGCCGATGCGGCAGGCTGTGGCCATGGCCATCACGCTGCCCCTGCCGGTGCGGGTCGCCGCCGGCCTCGTCGCCACCGGCATCCAGTTGGTCCGGTCCCTGCCGGAAGAAATACCGGCGATCCCGGTCACCCTGGTCGGCAACGCCATGAAGTTGTCGATGAAGGTGCAGCAGGAGATCACCACCCTGGCCACCCGGGGCGATGAGCTGCTCGGCGGGTTCATCGGGGGCAGGCCGCAGGAAACTGCCACCTGGGCCACGTTCGACGAGGACAAGGAGCCGACCCGCCCCAGGCCGGCCGCGACGCGTCCGGCGACTCGCCCCGCGGCCGAGCCCGCTCCCGGCTCCGGGGCCACGCCGCCGTCGAAAGCACCGAGGCCGGCCCGTCCATGGGATCGAGCAACGACGGCGCAGCCACCGGCCGCGCCGGCGGAGGCCGCCGTGTCCGCGCCCCCGGCGGCGGCACCCGGAAAGGCCGCCGACAACGGTGCGGCTGCGCTGCACACCCCGCAGGCCACCTCCCTGTCCGACACCGGCACCACGGCGATCGACGCCGCCGCGGAGGTCGCGGACGCGGTCGTCGAGGCGGCCACGCATGCGGTCCCCGACCCGGCCGAAGCGCAGACACCGGATGCACCGGCGACGAGCAAGTCCGCCGCCGGGGCACCGTCGGACACGAACGACGAAACCGACGCGGCACCGTCGGACACGCCGGATGCCCCAGGGACCGACGAGGCCCGCGGTCCGGCCGCGCCGGACCCGGCCGCGGCCACCTCCGATGCGGACGTCGACGACGGACCCGCCGCCCTGCCCGGATACGACAGGATGACATTGGCGCAGGTCAGAGGCCATCTTCGCGAACTGTCCGCGCAGGACGTCGCCACGCTGCTGGCCTACGAGCAGTCCTGCGACAACCGCGCGCCGTTCCTCACCCTGCTCAGCAACCGGCTGGTCACCCTTGGTGCCCAGGACTCATGAGCGAGCGCCCAGCCGAGTC
The DNA here is from genome assembly GCA_044867945.1 of Nakamurella sp. Lineage (GTDB taxonomy): Bacteria > Actinomycetota > Actinomycetes > Mycobacteriales > Nakamurellaceae > Nakamurella. The sequence continues at coordinate 2,807 of JBIOVW010000754.1, forward strand.
GGGTGGGCGACCACCTGTGAGCCACCACCGGCCATGTGCGCTCGACCGTTGACGGCATGAACCAACCTGCCCGCCCGCTCAATCCTGCCAACCCGCTCGATCCAACCCGCCCGCTCGATCCAACCCGCCCGCCCCTCCCGGCGAAGGCCGGCGACACCACCCGGGAGAACCCCTGGCCGGTGCGCGCGCTGGCCCAGCGGATGACCGAGTACATCGCCAAGGCCCCCGCGGCCTGGGTAGAGGGGCAGATCGCGCAGGTCACGATGCGCTCGGGCGCGCAGATGTCGTTCCTGACCCTGCGCGACCCATCGGTCCCGATGTCGCTGCAGGTGGTCTGCTCCCGCGTGCTGCTGACGTCGATGACCCCACCACCGTCGGAGGGATCCAGGGTGGTGGTGCACGGCCGGTTCGAGTTCTACCCGGCCCGCGGCACCCTGTCCTTCAAGGTCGACCAGATGCACCCGGTCGGCATCGGGGAGCTGCTTGCCCGGTTGGAGCGTCTGCGCCGGCTGCTGGCCGCCGAGGGGCTGACCGCTCCGGAACGCAAGCGCCGGCCGCCGTTCCTGCCGAACGTCGTCGGGTTGATCACCGGCCGGGCCAGCGCCGCCGAGTCCGATGTTCTGGCGAACGCCCGGGCCCGCTGGCCCGCCGTCCGGTTCCGCGTGGAGAACCCTGCCGTGCAGGGTGTGTCCGCGGTCACCCAGATGATCGAGTCGATCGCTCGGCTGGATGCGGATCCGGCGGTCGACGTGATCATCATCGCCCGGGGCGGCGGCAGCATGGAGGACTTGCTGCCGTTTTCCGACGAGGCGCTGTGCCGGGCGGTGTCGAGGTGTCGGACACCGGTGGTGTCGGCGATCGGACACGAGCCGGACCACCCGATCGTCGACGACGTCGCCGACGTCCGCTGCTCCACCCCGACCGACGCGGGCAAGCGGGTGGTGCCCGACGCGCTGATCGAACGGCGGCAGGTCGAGCAACTGCAGACCCGGGCCCGTCGGGCATTGACGGGGTGGGTGACCACCGAGGAGGCCAGGCTGCGCCGGCTGACCTCGGCGGCGGTGCTGGCCGATCCGCTCACACCCATCGCCCGTCGCGAGGCCGAGGTGATCCGGCTACGCGACCGCAGCCGGTCCTTGATCGCCGTCACGTTGGAACGGATCGACCGGGACATCGCCCACCGGCGGGCACAACTGTCGGTCCTCGGGCCTGCCGCCACCCTCGCCCGCGGCTACGCGGTGGTACAGAGTCGGGGCATCGTGCTTCGGTCGGCGGCCGACGCGCCGGCCGGGGCCGATCTGCGGATCAGGGTGTCCGACGGTGCGGTGCTGGCGGTCAGCTCCGGTCCCGAAGCCGTCGACGACGAGACGCCCGAAACCGCCATCGCGCCGATCAACACCAGGTAACACGCCCGAGGAGTGTGGGATGACTTCACCGACGCAGGCCCAGACGTCGGCCGAACGAGCCGCGAGCTACGAGCACGCCCGGGATGAGCTGGCCGAAGTGGTGGCCAAGCTGGAGGCCGGCGGGCTCTCCCTCGATGAGTCGCTGGCGTTGTGGGAACGCGGCGAGCAGCTGGCTTCGATCTGCACCCGATTCCTGGACGGCGCACGCGAGCGGGTCGAAGACGCTCTGCGGTCAGGATCGGCGTCAGGACCGGCCGATGCCGGTGGGGATCAGTCCGAACCCTAGCGGGACGTCACCCGGGTCGGTGCCGAGCTGGACGACCTTGTTGGCGGCATCGACGAACACGACATTCGGCTGCCTGGTTCGCGCCTCGGCGTCGCTGAGCATTCCGTAGGCGATGATGATCACGATGTCACCGGGATGCACCAGGTGGGCGGCAGCACCGTTGATGCCGACCTTCCCGCCACCCCGATCCCCCGCGATCACGTACGTGCTCAGCCGGGCACCGTTCGTCACGTCCACCACATCGACCTGTTGGCCGGGCAGCAGATCGGCGGCATCCAGCAGGTCCGAGTCGATGGTGATCGACCCGACGTAGTCCAGATTCGCCTCGGTGACGGTGGCCCGGTGGATCTTGCCGAGCAACATCGGTCGGAACATCGTCGCCTCCCGGGTCCGGACGGGGTTCGGTGGGAACCGCGGCATCGTTGCCGCGGTGGCTACCAGTATCAGGGCAGGTTGCGCTGTCGTTGCGGTGAGTGTGGTCACACGATCGTGTGGGAGGCCGTCGCCACCCGACGGATCCACTGGTGCATCAACGGCGAGCGTGACAGCCGAGTAGACGCTGCCGTCCGTCCGGTGAACCGTCGTTGCGCAACAGACGCAGGGATGCGCCACCACGGTTCATTCGGCAAGCGGATGGGTGCACATCGGCCGTGGCACCGCCGATGTTCATGGGTCGAGACGTCAGCCCCGCCCGACGAAGGGCATTTTGGTGGCCATCACCGTGATCGTCTGCACGTTCGCGTCCAGCGGCAGCGACGCCATGAACGCCACCGCCCGGCCGACGTCCCGCACGTCCATCTTCGGCTCCACGATGACCGCGCCGCTCGGCTGTGCCGTGCCTTCCTCCCACCGAGCGGTCAGGTCCGTCGCAGCATTGCCGATATCGATTTGGCCGCAGGCGATGTCGTAGGGCCGTCCGTCCAAGGAGATCGACTTGGTCAGGCCGGTGATCGCATGCTTGGTCGCGGTGTAAGCGACGGCCCGCACCCGCGGCGCATGGGCGGAGATGGAGCCGTTGTTGATGATCCGGCCGCCTTGCGGGTCCTGCGTCTTCATCACCCGGAACGCCTCACGCGCGCACAGGAATGCGCCCGTGAGGTTCACCGCGACGACGGCATTCCATTCCGCGAGCGGGATCTCGTCCAGGTCCCGCGAGGGGGCGAACATGCCCGCGTTGTTGAACAGCAGGTCGACCCGACCGAACTCGGCCACCGCACCGTCGAAAACCGCGGCCACCGCGCCCTCGTCGGTCACGTCGGCGGGACGAGCCACCAGCCCACCGGCACCGTCGACGTCGGCGGCGGCCACCTCATCAAGCGGGCCCGGACGTCGGCCGACGATGACCACCTGCCAGCCGTCGGCGGCCAGTGCGAGCGCTGCCGCGGCGCCGATCCCGCTGCCGCCGCCGGTGACAACGGCCACCCTGGGTCGCAAGTGCTCCATGCCCCGATGCTGTCACAAGCTCCCGGCCGCTGTCGGTGGGCGCACCTACAGTCCGGGGGCATGACGAGTGCGGAGCATGAGGCGCCGGTCGCCCTGGTGAAGAACGACCCGGCGGTGGTGCCGTGGCTGCTGGCCAATGTGTTCGGCATCGCCGTACCCGAGTTCGACCACGCCTCGGCGCGCCCCGGCGACCTCCAGGTGCTCGCGCCCCGCACCTATCACGCCGACGCCACGGTCCTGCTCACGGCCGAGGACCAGCCCGTGTACGCGGTGGTCGTCGAGGTCCAGCGGGCACGCGATCCGGACAAGCCCTACCGGTGGAAGCAGTACCTCGCCGAGGTGGCCGCGACCGTCCGGGTGACCACGTCGCTGGTGGTGCATTGCGCCGACCCGGACGTGGCCCGGTACTACCGGCGGATGGTCGACGAGGACGCCGGCTCGCTCCAACTGCGACCGTCGATCGTCACCCCGCAGAGCTTCCTTTGGTCGTCGACGCCGAGTTGGCCCGGCGATACCCGAGCCTGGCCGTGTTGTCGATGCTCATGCATTCACACGATCCGGACGTCGATCAGGCCTTCGCCGGCCTGGCCGAGGCGCTGCAAGCCGTCGGCCCGGCAGAGGTCGCCTTCTACAATGACATCGTGCTCGCCGGGCTGCCGCCCGACTCCCGCGCTCGTTGGAGGGCATTCATGACCACCACCGCTGGTTCCCGGTACTTCAGCGAGGAGTTCCAACAGGCCGAGGCCAAGGGGCTGGCAAAAGGGCGAGCCGAAGGACAGGCCCAGGGCCTGGCCCATGCGGTACTCACCCTCCTCGAGGGACGCCAGGTCGCAGTTCCACAGCACATCCGTGACCGGATCCTGCGCTGCACCGACCAGGACCAGTTGCGCAGCTGGGTGCTGCGCGCAGCCACCGCCACCACCATCGACGACGTCACAGCTGAATAGACACTCCCGCCCGTCCAGTGAACCCTGGTTTCGCATGAGACGGAAAAGTTGCGCAGCCACGGTTCACTCGGTATCCGCCCGACCCCGCATCGGCCAGCCGACCGACCGGCGGGGTGTCAGTTCTCAGAAGACGCGGATCGCCGCCTCGGCGGGCGCCTCAAGCAGCTCTTCGATCTCGTCGTCCAGCCTGACCAGGGTCACCGAGGCGCCGGCCATGTCCAGCGAGGTGCAGTATTCGTTGACGTAGCTGCGGGCGACCGCGATGCCACGGTCGAGCAACCGCTGGTGGGCCCGCCGATACAGGATGTACAGCTCGCTGATCGGAGTGCCGCCCAGGCCGTTGATCATCAACGCGACCCGGTCGCCGGATTGGTACGGCAGGTCGGAGACGACGGCCTCCAGGAGTTCGTCGGCGATCTCGTCGGCGGAGGCCAGCTTGCGCCGCTCACGACCGGGCTCACCGTGGATGCCGACGCCGACCTCCATCTCGTCGGCCCCCAACTCGAACAACGGCGAACCCTTGGCCGGCGGCGTGCAGGCGGTCAGGGCCAGCCCCATCGTGCGGGTGACGTCGTTGACCTTCTTGCCGATCCGGATGACCTCGTCGAGGTCGTCGCCGCGTTCGCTGGCGGCGCCGACCGCCTTGATCACGAAGAAGTTCCCGGCCACCCCGCGCCGACCGATCGTGTACGTGGAGTCCTTGACCGCGACATCGTCGTTGATCATCAGGATCTCGACCTTGATGCCCTCCGACTCGGCCATCTCCTTGCCCATGTCGAAGGCCATCCGATCGCCGGTGTAGTTGTTCACCAGCAGCAGCACGCCCTTCGGCGAGGCCAGCCGCTTGGTCGTCTCGTAGACGTAGTCCATCGGCGGGGCGGCGAAGACATCGCCCGGACAGGCGGCATCGAGCATGCCCTTGCCGACCACCATCACGTGAGCCGGCTCGTGACCCGATCCGGAGCCCTGGACGATGGACACCTTGTCGTCGCGGGGCGCGTCCGATCGCATGATCAGGTTGTAGTCAGCGACGTAGGTCAGGGTGTTGGGGTTCGCCAGGGCGATGCCCTCCAACATCTCCGGTACGAACGACTTCGGGTCGTTGACGAATTTTTTCATGTTCCGGCCTCCTTGGCCCATGCCTGGTTGATCTGCTCGACGATCACCGCGACCGCCATCGCCCCCGCGTCCACCGAACCCCTGCTCCGCTCACCCGTGTACGACGCCCGACCGCGCTTGGCGAGCATCGGGGTGGTCGCCTCGGCCGCCTCCCGGGTGACGGCCGCCACGGCGTCGAGCGTGGTCGCCGCGTCCGACCCGCCGGCGAGTTCCTGCTCCAGCCGGTCGGTCATCGGCACCAGCGCGTCCAGCAGCGTCTTGTCACCGACGTCGGACTGGCCGCGGGTCTTGATGCCCTCGATGGCGGCGCGCAGCATCGCGATCAGCTTCGTGCCGTCGACGTCGTCCGCGCCGGCGGTCATTCCGGCCCGCAGGAACGCCGTCCCCCAGATCGGGCCGGAGGTGCCGCCGATCCGGGACGAGATGATCATCCCGGTCTTCTTCAGGAACGTGCCCGGGTTGCTGCGGTCGATGTCGTCCCAGCCCTCCAGCACCTTCTCGAAGCCACGCGCCAGCGAGTAGCCGAAGTCACCGTCGCCGACGACCGCGTCCAGATCGCCGAAGTACTTCTCGTTGTCGATCGCCGTCCGGGCGATGGTGCGCACCACCAGCTCGGTGCGCTCCAGGGAGTTCGCCATGCACACTCTCCTTCGTCAGGTGGCCAGGCAGGCGCGCAGGTCGTCGAGCGTCAGGTAGTCGCCGGGGCGCGCGGCGCCGCGGTTGGCGAGCACCTCGATCGGCGGGCCACCCGGGTCGCCCAGTTCGGACACCACCAGCGTCGCCTCGTCGAACGCCTCGTCGCGGGTGTAGCCGCTGACGGTGACCAGGCAGCGCAGCCCCGCCCGGATCGCCGCCCGCAACCCGTTCCGCGAGTCCTCCACCACCAGGGTGTCGGCCGGATCCAGTCCCAACCGGTCGACCGCGAGCAGGTAGACGGCCGGATCCGGTTTCTTCGCGGGCACGACGTCACCGGCGAACAGCGGGACCCGGTCGGCGGTGTCCCCGACCGCGCGACGCAGGACGGCGGCGACCGACTCCTGGGCGGAGGTCGAGCAGACCGCCACGGTCCACCCGGCATCCAGCGCCTCCGGGATGATCCGGGCGATGCCCGAACGGGGCGGGATCCGGCCGTCGGCGACCAGTTGCTTGAAGCGCGCCGTCTTGGCCTTGTGCCACTGCGCCAGCAGGTCAAGGCGGGCATCCTCGTCCGCCGGGACGCCGGTCCTCGCCACGAACTCGGGGTCGGCGAACAGGCTGGCCATCCGCTCCTTGCCGCCGCCGATCTTCAGTTTCTCGGCGTACTCCTCCTCGCTCCAGTGCGCTGGCACGCCGAACTCGGCGAACGTGTCGTTGAACGCTGGCAGGTGACCGTCCCGCTCGGTGTCGGCCAGCACCCCGTCACAATCGAACAGCAGCGCCGTCACCAGGCCTGCCCCGATCCGCCGAACATCGCGATGTGCTCACGCGCGGTCTGCACCAGCGCGGCACGCTGGTGCGCGAACAGCGTCGGCGGATCCCACTTGTTCTTCGTCTCCGCCTGCTTCAGGTGCTCCAGCGCGGAGCGCATGTAGGACTCCTTGATCGCCGTGGAGATGTTCACCTTGGCGCAGCCCCGGGAGATCAAGTCCCTGAACTGGTCCGCGGACAGCCCGGTGCCGCCGTGCAGCGCCATGGGCACGCCGGTGGCCGCCACCAGATCGCTCACCCTCTGGTGATCGAGCACCGGCGCCCGCTTGTACTGACCGTGCGCGTTGCCGATCGCTGGCGCGAAGACGTCGACACCGGTGGTCTTGATGAAGTCCACGGCAACCTCGAGGCTCTGCAGCCGGGAAGGGTCGTCCGAGCCGATGTCGTCCTCCACCCCGACGATGCCCTCGATCTCGCCCTCGACGTGCGCGCCGTTCTCCCGCGCTTGCGCCACGACCTCCGTTGTCTGCCGCAGGTTCTCGGCCACGTCCAGTTCATGCGCGTCGAACAGCACCGAGTTCCAGCCGGCGTCCAGGCACTCCGTGATCACGTCCCGGTGCGGGCAATGGTCCAGGTGCAGGGACACCGGCACCGTCGCATCCCAGGCAATCGCCCGGAACACCGCCAGCAACCGGTCGCGGCCGTACGCGCGGACCGTCTTCACCGACGTCTGCAGAATCACCGGGGCCCGCTCCTGCTCGGCCGCGGCCAGCACGGCGTCGATGCTCAGGTCATCCAGGATGTTGAACGCGCCGACGCCGTACCGCTCGGCGAACGCCCGGTCGACGATGTCCTTGGTGGACACGATCGGCATGGCGCACCTCCTCGTCGTCGAGGCTTGTGGGGGTCGCGGGAACCGTGCTCGTCCAAGGCCCATTCAAGGGAGGAGCCGCACCCGGCCGCCATGGGGGGAATCCCCCATCTATGCGCCGTGCAACAACCACCCACGGTCCAGCGCCTGCACCACGGCGGCGGTGCGGCTGGGTGTGTCGGTCTTGCGCAGCGCGGCCCCGACGTGTTTCTCCACCGTCTTCGGCGAGATCACCAGCCGGGCAGCGACCTCCCGGTCGGTGAGTCCGTCGGCGAGCAGGCCGAGCACCTGCCGTTCGCGCCGGGTGAGCGGTGAAGGTTGGGCCGGCCCGGGCGGTGGCGGGCGCAACGGGAAGTCCGCGCGCAGCAAGGTCCCCCACCCGGCGACGTGTTCGACGCCGACCTGTCCGCCAAGGTCTCCGCCGACCACCGCCAACAGTTCGTTCCAGGTCCCGGTGCCCAGCCCGAGCGGATCCTCGGACGCGGGCAACCTGTCCGGCACCTCATCCTGGACCAGGAGCCGCACGCCGTCATCCCGGTTGACCACGGCGACGTGCAGCCGCGACGCGCTGGTCCGGGCCGACGCGGCGCGACCCACGAGCGCCACCAGGTCGGCGGCGGCCGACGCCACGTCGTCCGACACCGGTCGCGGCGCCCCCACCTCGGTGACCACGGTCCGCACGCCGATCTCGGGGCCCACCACCCGGCCGTACTCGCGGAGCACGCCGGCCAGAGACGGCACCACCCGACCCGCCTTCACCACCGCGGCGGCGACGCTCTGGGTGAGCAACTCGAAGGCGTCGATCTCCGCGGCGGTGAACCGGCGGGTGCGGCCGGCGAACGCGACGTTGACGCCGATCACCTCGCCACGCCACCAGAGCGGCACCGCCGCCGCCGCGCCCCGGCTCGCCGGGTGGTCCGGCGGCAGGTGGCCGCCGCGCACGTCGCCGTAGTCGTCGATGACGACGGGCATCCGGCGGGTGACGGCCTGTCCGGTCACTCCCTCGTCCAGCGGGAAGCTCATGCCCAACCGGCAGGCGACGCCCTGCTCGGCCAGCTTGCGGTAGCTCCCCCGCGCGGTGTCGACCAGCGAGATACTGCCTGCAACGGTACCGAGCAGTTCCCGGCTGTGCTCCAGCAGGCGATCGAGCAGCCGGTTGACCCCCAGGTCCGCGTATAGCTCGGAGACCGCGAGGTCCAGGCGGAACTCCTCCACCGACGTCACGCCCGGGTTGCCGTCGCCGACGACGAGCATGCTCCGACCATACGAGCCGCCCCGGCGGCGCGGCAACGCGGTCGTCGAGGCGACGATCGGTCGTGGGCAGGCCCTAGCCTGCTCACATGGACCCGATCGCCGCGCTCCGCCGGATCGGCTTCCTGCTGGAGCGGGAACGGGCCCCCACCTACCGGGTGCGGGCGTTCCGCAACGCTGCGCTGACCCTGGCCGGCCTGGGCCAGGCGGAACTCGACAGGCGCAGCGCGGACGGCACTCTCACCGATCTGAAAGGCATCGGCAAGACCACGTCGGCGGTGATCGCGCAGGCGGTCGCCGGACGGGTGCCCGACTACCTGGCCGACCTGGAGGCCAACGCCGGTCCCCTGGCCACCGGGGGCGAGGCCATCCGCGCGCAGTTGCGCGGGGATCTGCACTCGCACAGCGACTGGAGCGACGGCGGCAGCCCGATCCAGGAAATGGCGGTGACCGCCATGGAGTTCGGGCACGAGTACCAGGCGTTGACCGACCACTCCCCCCGACTCACCGTGGCCAACGGTCTGTCGGTGGCCCGGCTGCGCCGGCAACTGGGCATCGTCGCCACCCTCAACGAGCACCTTGGCAACTTCCGGCTGCTGTCCGGCATCGAGTGCGACATCAACGAGGACGGCACGCTGGACCAGACCGACGAGATGCTCGGCGCCGTGGACGTCGTCGTCGCGTCGGTGCATTCCAAGCTGCGGTCCGACGCCGGTGCGATGACCAGGCGGATGCTGCGGGCGATCGCCAACCCGCACACCGACATCCTTGGGCACTGCACCGGGCGGCTGGTCACCGGTGGGCGCGGTATCCGGCCACCGAGTCAGTTCGACGCCGCGCGGGTGTTCGACGCCTGTGCCGAACACCGGGTGGCGGTGGAGATCAACAGCCGACCGGAACGACTCGACCCGCCCCGGAAACTGCTGGTCCAGGCGGTCGCCGCGGGCTGCCTGTTCAGCATCGACACCGACGCACACGCGCCGGGACAGCTGGACTGGCAGCAGTACGGCTGCGCCCGGGCCGCAGAATGCGGGGTGCCGGCGGAGCGGATCGTCAACACCTGGCCGCTGGACGAGTTGCTGGCCTGGGCGAGGCGTGGGCGCTGATCGACCAGCGCAGCGCGCCACCGCTGCCACCGCTGCCCCCGCACGCGGCAGGCGTCAACGTGGCGCCGAAACCGGCAAATCGGGCGCGGATTCGCCGAGTTGACGCCCGCCGTGGCGGCCGAGTGCGGGTCAGGAGGTGGCCGGGGTGCCCGAGTCGACGGCCGCGGCCAGGATCCGGAAATCCTCGGAGGCGGCACTGCCGGTGATCAGATAGGTCAGGTCGCCGGCCGGGCGGACCCAGGCGACCTCGTCGCGGCGCCCCGGGACAACGGTCCAGGTCTGCCCGTCCACGTCCTCGACCGCGGTGGCCGACCCGACCAGATCGAGTTCGGCCCTCTGGATCTGCGGCAGCTCGCCCGACGACTGGATCAGGGTGATGAACCTGCCCTGATCCGTCAGCCAGCCGGTGCGCACCGCCGCCGGCCGGTCGTCGCTGCCCGGCGCCGCGGTGAAGGTGAACGAATTCGGGTGCCAGTCGTCGGGCAGATCATCGGGGATGACCACCGGAAAGCCCACCAGGGGGG
>JBIOVW010000755.1:0-2906 GCA_044867945.1 Nakamurella sp.
ATCGACACCGAGGCGCCGGCGCCTGCCGAGGCCTGACCCGACCCGGCCCGGGTCGGCGACCGGCCCGGGCCACCCAGCACCACCACACCGACATATCCGCCACCACAGATAAGGAACACCGCCGACATGGCAATCAGCGCGGCCGATGTCAAGCGGCTCCGGGAGCTCACCGGCGCCGGCATGATGGACTGCAAGCGGGCTCTGGAGGAGTCCGACGGCGACTTCGACAAGGCTGTCGAGTACCTGCGCATCAAGGGTGCGAAGGACATCGGCAAGCGAGCGGAGCGCACTACCGCGAACGGCCTTGTGGCCGCGGTCGGCGGGGCCCTGGTCGAGCTCGACTGCGAGACCGACTTCGTGGCCAAGAACGCCGAGTTCCAGGACCTGGGCGAGCGGATCGTCAACGTGGTCGCGCAGCAGGACGCCGGAACCGCCGTCGAGGCCGTGCTGGCCGCCGACCTGGGCACCGGCACGGTCGCCGACGAGATCAATGCGCTGTCGGCGAAGATCGGCGAGAAGCTGGAGCTGCGCCGGGTGGTCAAGTACGACGGCAACACCACCGTCTACCTGCACAAGCGGTCCGCCGACCTGCCGCCGGCCATCGGCGTGCTGGTCGAGTACACCGGTGATTCCGAAGAGGCCGCCGATGCGGCGCGCGGCGCCGCGATGCAGATCGCCTCGCTGAAGGCCAGGTACGTATCCCGCGACGCGGTCCCCGCGGAGGTCGTGGAGAACGAGCGGCGGATCGCCGAGGCCACCGCCCGCGAGGAGGGCAAGCCGGAGGCGGCCCTGGCCAAGATCACCGAGGGCCGGCTGAACGGGTTCTTCAAGGAGACCGTGCTCAGCGATCAGGCGTCCGTGCTGGACTCGAAGAAGACCGTCGGCGCGCTGCTGTCCGCGTCCGGCGTCACCGTGACCGCGTTCGCCCGCTTCGAGGTCGGCACCGCCTGATGTCCGAGGTGCACCCGCGGCGACCGTTCCGCCGGGTCGTCCTCAAGCTGGGCGGTGAGATGTTCGGCGGCGGCGACGTCGGGGTCGATCCCGATGTCGTCTCCACCGTCGCCGAGCAGATCGCCGACGTCGTCGCCGACGGCGTCCAGGTCGCCGTCGTCATCGGCGGCGGCAACTTCTTCCGCGGTGCGCAGCTGCATGAGCGTGGCATGGACCGGGCCCGCGCCGACTACATGGGCATGCTCGGTACCGTCATGAACTGCCTGGCCCTGCAGGACTTCCTGGAGCGTGAGCACCACCTCGACACCAGGGTGCAGACGGCCATCACCATGGGTCAGGTCGCAGAGCCGTACATCCCGCGACGGGCCGAGCGGCACCTGGAAAAGGGTCGCGTGGTGATCTTCGGCGCCGGCGTCGGCATGCCGTACTTCTCCACCGACACCACCGCCGCGCAGCGCGCGCTGGAGATCGGCGCCGAGGTGGTGCTGATGGCCAAGGCGGTCGAAGGGGTCTACGACATGGATCCACGCCTCTTCCCCGACGCCACGATGTTCCACGAGATCACCCATCGCGAGGTGCTCGAGAAGGGGCTGCAGGTCGCCGACGCGACCGCGTTCAGCCTCTGCATGGACAACGACATGCCGATCATCGTGTTCAACCTGCTGACCGACGGCAACATCGGCAAGGCTGTGCGGGGGGCGACCATCGGCACCCTGGTGTACACACCCCCTCGCCAGGAGAACCGCACGGAGAACCGCACGCAGCGGGAAGGGCACGGCGAATGATCGACGAAGAACTCTTCGACGCCGAGGAGAAGATGGAGAAGGCGGTGAGCGTGGCCAAGGAGGACCTGGCCACGCTGCGCACCGGTCGGGCCAACCCGAACATGTTCGGCCGCATCCAGGTCGACTACTACGGTGCACCTACCCCGATCACCCAGATGGCGACCATCAACGTGCCGGAGGCGCGGATGGCCGTCATCAAGCCGTACGACGCCAACCAGCTGCACGCGGTGGAGAAGGCGATCCGGGACTCCGACCTGGGTGTCAACCCGACCACCGACGGCATCGTCATCCGGGTGGTGTTCCCCCAGCTCACCGAGCAGCGGCGGCGTGAGCTGGGCAAGACCGCCCGGGCCAAGGGGGAGGACGCCAAGGTCTCCATCCGCAACATCCGGCGCAAGTGCACGCATGCGCTGGACAAGCTGGCCAAGGACGGCGACGTCGGCGAGGACGACGTGACCCGCGCGGAGAAGGAACTCCAGCAGATCACCGACCGCTACACCACCCAGGTGGACGAGCTGGTCAAGCACAAGGAAGCCGAGCTGCTCGAAGTCTGATGGCAGCCAGGAGCGCCGGCCGCAATCTGCCGATGGCGATCGGGGTCGGGCTTGGTCTCGGGGCGCTCGCGCTCGTCAGTCTGCTGACCATCAGGGCCACCTTCCTGATCATCATCGGCGCCGCGGTGGCGATCTCGGTGTGGGAGCTGCAGGGCACGCTGCGCAAGGCTCGAGGCATCCGGATCACCTGGATTCCCGTCGGCGTCGGCTCGGTCGTCACCATCGGCCTGACCTGGCCGTACGGACCGGCCGCCCTGGGCATCGGCGTCGCCGCCACCACGCTGGTCTGCATGGTCTGGCGGTTGCCCGGCGGGGCCGACGGCTACCTGGCCGACCTGACCGCGTCGGTGTTCGTCACCGTCTACGTCGGCCTGTTCGCCGGGTTCGCCACCCTCATGCTGGTGCCCGATGACGGCGCCCAGCGGATCCTCACCTTTCTCATCCTGGTCGTCGCCAACGACGTCGGCGGGTATGCCGCGGGCGTGCTGGCCGGGAAGCACCCGATGGCGCCGACGATCTCGCCGAAGAAGTCCTGGGAGGGCTTCGGTGGCTCGGTGGCCGCGTGCATGCTCGGCGGCGCGTTGTGCGTCTGGCTGCTGCTCGACGGCATCTGGTG
>JBIOVW010000756.1:0-2551 GCA_044867945.1 Nakamurella sp.
GCGGAGCCACCCGACCGGAACCGTCCCAGGGAGCCGAGCAATGGCCGACCACCCCACGTCCCCCGCAGTTCGCGGCAGTGACGACCCCGAGTACGCAGCCAACCTCAAGCGCGCCACCCTGGCCGCCTCGGTGGGCAGCGCGCTCGAGTATTACGACTTCGCGTTGTACTCGCTGGCGTCCGCGCTGATCTTCGGCAAGATCTTCTTCCCGGGGCTTGGTGACGCTGCCGGCACGGTGGCCAGCCTGGCCACCCTGGCCATCGGCTTCCTCGCCCGCCCGATCGGCGGCCTGTTCTTCGGCACGCTGGGCGACAAGCTGGGCCGCAAGTGGGTCCTGATGATCACCATCGCGTTGATGGGCGGTTCCAGCTTCCTCATCGGGGTGCTGCCCACCGCCGACCAGATCGGCGTCTGGGCGCCCCTGCTGCTGGTCTTCCTCCGCATCTGCCAGGGCTTCGGCGCCGGCGCCGAGCAGGCGGGCGCGACAGTGTTGATGGCCGAGTACTCCCCCACCCGGCGGCGCGGCTTCTTCTCGGCCCTGCCGTTCGTCGGCATCATGTTCGGCACACTGCTGGCCTCCGTGGTGTTCGTCGGCCTGGGCCAGGTGCCGGAAGAGGCGCTGCTCAGCTGGGTCTGGCGGATCCCGTTCCTGGCCTCGATCCTGCTGATCGGCGTCGCCGTCCTCATCCGGCTCCGGCTGCAGGAGAGCCCGACCTTCGTCAAGCTCGAGAAGCAGGAGCAGGTCGCCCACAACCCGCTCAGTGACGTGTTCCGCAAGTCCACCCCGAGCCTGCTGCGCGGCATCGGCCTGCGGATGGCCGAGAACGGCGGCTCCTACATCTACCAGACCCTGGCCATCACCTATGTGAGCAAGCTCGGCGTGCAGACCTCGATCGGCCCGCTGGCCGTGGCCATCGGCGCCATCCTCGGCGTGATCACCATCCCGCTGTCCGGCGCGCTGTCGGACAAGTACGGCCGGATGAAGATCTACCGCATCGGCGCCATCGTCCAGCTGGTCCTGGCCCTGTTCGCCTGGCCGCTGCTGTCCACCGGCAACGCGTTCGTGACGGTCGTCGTCATCGCTATCTCCTACGGCGTGGGCGTGAACATCATGCTCGGCGCCCAGTGCGCCGCGCTGCCCGAGCTGTTCGGCTCGCGGCACCGCTACATCGGCGTGGCCGTCGCCCGGGAGTTCAGCGCGATCATCGCCGGGGGCATCGCCCCGTTCGTCGGCGCCCTTCTGCTGGGCTGGTTCAGCAACTCCTGGATCCCGCTGGCCATCTACGTCGTCATCCTGACCACCATCACGCTGTACACCACCTTCATCACGCCGGAGACCCGGGCCCGCGACCTGACGCTGCTGGGCGACGCGATCAAGGACAGCACGGACGAGGTCGCCGGGCGGCCCGCCCCGCAGGTCTCCTCCTTCCGCGATCACCACGACAGCACCCGCCCGGTCGGCGTCTGACCGACCGTCCCGGCCCAGCCCCCTCCCCCGCGACAATCTTCGGAGACCTTCATGCGCATCGCCCGCATCGCCACCGCCGAAGGTCCCCGGCCGGTTGTCGCCGAGGGCGGGGACTGGGTCGAGATCGCCGATCCGTTCGCCGACACCCTCGTGCAGACCGGTCCCCGGCACCCCGTGTCCACCGCCACCCTGCTTGCTCCGGTGCAGCCGCTGGTGGTGCTCGGCATGGCGCACAACGGAGCGCCCGGTGACCGGGAACTGCCCCGGCAGGCCTTCCTCAAGTCGCCCCGCACCGTCATCGGCCCCGGCGAGAGCATCGTGGTCGACGATGATCTCGGTCAGGTCAACATCGAATGTGAACTCGCGCTGGTGGTCCGCCGGCACTGCCGGCACCTGACCGCGGATCAGGTGCCGGACGCGGTCCTCGGCTACACGGTCGGCAACGACGTCACCGCTGTTGACCAGGTCCCGCTCGACGAGAAAATGACCCAGTCCAAGAACGGTGACGGCTTCACCCCGCTGGGGCCGTGGATCGAGACGTCACTGGACCCTTCCGCGATCCCGATGACCGTGCGGGTCAACGGATCCGTCGTCGCCCGGGCCTGCACCGACCAGCTGGCCTGGAACATCACCGAACAGCTCGTCTACCTGACGCGCTATCTCCCGCTGGGTCCGGGCGACATCATCCTCACGGGCGCACCCGGCACCTTCGCACCGGTGAAACCCGGTGACGTCAGCGACGTGTCACTCGACGGCGTCGGATCGCTGACGAATCCGGTTCGCAGCCGCTGACCTCACCCACCCCACCACACACGAGGTATGCCCCTCAGATGACCACCTTCGCCCGCCCCGATTCCGGTTGAAGTTGATCATGGGGGAACGGTTGATTTGAGTGCCTCACAACAACCCTTTCACCATGATCAACATCCGATCACCAGCCCCACTCATCGAGGGAGCCCAACAATGACCACCAACACCGACCGTCTCGCCGAGCTGACCGCGCAGGGGGTGTCCCTGTGGTTGGACGACCTGTCCCGGCAACGCCTGCAGTCCGGCAACCTGCAACAGCTGATCGACACCTGG
>JBIOVW010000757.1:0-2196 GCA_044867945.1 Nakamurella sp.
CTCGTTTTGCGTGTTCGACCGTTCGTCCAGGATTTCGGGGGTACCTTCCGAATTGTGGGCAGCATGCCGAGCGTGCCCACACGGGAGGCCCCGGATCGTGCGTGCCGCGAGCGCAGCACCGAGCACGAGGGGGCCGGCACCGGGCCCCCGCGCCCGCCGGTATCAGCCGGTTCGGGCGGGAGGGGAACCGCCGGCCCGCCTCGAGAAGCCGGATGCGGACGAACGCATCCGCCAGGGAGCCGTCCGTGGTCACACGCAGGTCTGCCCGAGAAACCAGTACCGGCACCGCCGTTCCGGCTGACCCCACCGCAGGGGAATCCGTCCCGGCCGACGGTGTCCGCTGCACCTACGTCATCGACACCTCCGTCCTGCTGTCCGATCCCTGGGCGTTGAACCGGTTCGACGAGCACGAGGTGGTGCTGCCGCTGGTCGTGATCGGCGAACTGGAGGCCAAGCGGCACCATCCCGAACTCGGGTATTTCGCCCGGCAGGCGCTGCGGCTGTTGGACAACCTGAGGATCGAGCACGGCCGGTTGGACGCGCCGGTGCCGGTGGGCACGGCCGGCGGGACCCTGCACGTCGAGCTCAACCACACCGACGCGACGGTGCTGCCGGCCGGGTTCCGCAACGACAGCAACGACTCCCGCATCCTGGCATGCGCCATGAACCTGGCCAAGGATCGGCCCGCCGGCCGGGTGATCCTGGTGTCCAAGGACATGCCGCTGCGGGTCAAGGCGTCCGCGGTGGGCCTGGCCGCCGACGAGTACCGGGCGCAGGACATCGTGCCCTCGGGCTGGACCGGGATGGCTGAGGTGCCGGTGTCCGCCGAACAGGTCGACACCCTTTTCCATGCCGGCCTGGTCGACGTCGACGAGGCACGGGATCTGCCCTGCCATACCGGGATCAAGCTGGTCGCGCCGTCCAGTTCGGCGCTGGGCAGGGTGACCGGCGGCAAGCAGGTTCGACTGGTCCGCGGCGAGCGGGAGGCGTTCGGGCTGCGCGGACGATCCGCCGAACAACGGATCGCGCTGGACCTGCTGATGGACGATGAGGTCGGCATCGTCTCGCTCGGCGGGCGGGCCGGCACCGGTAAGTCCGCCCTGGCGTTGTGTGCCGGCCTGGAACTCGTCATGGAACGGCGCGCGCACCGCAAGGTGGTGGTGTTCCGGCCGTTGTACGCGGTCGGCGGGCAGGAACTCGGCTACCTGCCGGGCAGCGAGAACGACAAGATGCAGCCCTGGGCGCAGGCGGTGTTCGACACGCTCTCCGCGGTCGCCTCGCAGGCCGTCATCGACGAGGTGTTGGCACGCGGCATGCTCGAGGTGCTGCCGCTCACCCACATCCGTGGGCGGTCCCTGCACGACTCGTTCGTGATCGTCGACGAGGCCCAGTCCCTGGAGCGCAACGTGCTGCTGACGGTCCTCTCCCGGTTGGGCACCAACTCGCGGGTGGTCCTGACCCACGACGTCGCCCAGCGGGACAATCTCCGGGTGGGCCGGCACGACGGTGTCGCCGCCGTCATCGAGACCCTCAAAGGGCACCCGCTGTTCGCGCATGTCACCCTCACCCGGTCGGAGCGTTCACCGATCGCGGCGCTGGTCACCGAGCTGCTGGAGCTGCCCGAGCACCGCTGACCGACCGTCCCGGCGCCGCGGACCGACCTCCCGGGCACCCCCCACCTGGTGTTGATCATGCGGTTCTGCAGGCTGCACTCGGCGTGTCGCCGATTCCGTCGGTGTGTCGCCGGCAGCGCGTCATGATCAACACCAGGTGGAGTGGGCCGGGGGCGGGGCGGGGGTAGGCGATGCGACGGCCCGGCGGTCGCGGCCTCCGCCGATCCCCGTGCTCGCCGCCTATACGGCATTGGTGCTGCTTACCACCACCGTCGCGGTGCTGGGCAGCGGTCGACGCGGGCCGAAGCTGCCGTCCCGGGACGGTCGCGGCTGGATCGACGCCTGGCTGATCGGTGACGCCTCCTGGTACCAGTCCATCGCGCTCGACGGCTACTTCTACCACCCAGGGCAGCAGTCCTCGATCGCGTTCTTCCCCACCTACCCGATGGTCGCCCGCGGGGTCGGCCTTGTGCTGGGCGGCGACGTCCATCTAGGCGGATGGTTGGTGTCCTTGCTGGCCGGCGCGGGGGTCACCCGCAGGGGCAGCTGGGCCGTCATGGTGGTCATGCTGCCATCACCGACA
>JBIOVW010000758.1:0-7658 GCA_044867945.1 Nakamurella sp.
CGGCTTCACCCTGACCCCGGACCCGGCTCGGCCGCAGCGGTGGGTGTTCCACCGGCCCGACGGCACCCCCATCCCCGTCGCACCACAACACGTTCCCGCGGAAACACCCGACCAGATCCCCGACCACCACCCGGACAGCCTGCGCCCCCAGCAGCACGGCGAACCCTTCAGCCTGCGCGACTCGGTCGACGTGTTCTGCCGCAACGGCCGACCCGAGGCCCCGTCATGACCAGGGCAGCTCCCGTCCGTGCCGGAAGACCCGGTGCGTCAACGGCATTCCGACCCGGTAGGCCAGGTAGGCGTGGCTCGGCGCGTCCAGCACGTGGATGTCCGCCCGCGCGCCGGGCGCGAGATGGCCGACGTCCGTGCGGTGCAGCGCCGCCGCCCCACCGGCGGTGGCCGCCAGCACCGCCTCCGCGGTGGACAGGCCGCACAACAGCACCGCCAGCGCGACAACCAGATTCATCGATGAGGTGTACGACGAACCCGGATTGCAGTTGGACGCCAACGCGACCAGGGCGCCGGCGTCAAGCAGCGCCCGGCCCGGCGCGGGCGGTTGCCGGGTCGACAGGTCGCAGGCCGGCAGCAACGTCGCGACCGTCGTGGACGAGGCCAGGGCCTCGATGTCGGCCGCGGTCAGGTACGTGCAGTGATCGACCGACGCCGCGGCCATCTCGACGGCAATTCGCACGCCGGGACCCGGGCCGAGCTGGTTGCCGTGCACCCGGCCACCCAGCCCCTTGCGCTCCCCCGCGGCCAGCACCCGGCGGCTCTGCGCCTCGTCGAACGCGCCTTCCTCGCAGAACACGTCGATCCAGCGCACGTCGTCGGCGACGGCATCCAGCATCGGTCCGCAGACCAGGTCGACGTACGCGTCGGGGTCCTTCGCGTACTCGGTCGGCACGACATGTGCACCCAGGTAGCTGATCTCGTCGAATCCGGCGGCGGCCGCGGCGAGCACGGCCCGCCTTTCGTCGTGCACGGTCAACCCGTAGCCGCTCTTGGTTTCGGCGCAGGTCGTCCCGCCGAGGAGCATCTCGGCGCGATGCCGCCGGGCGGTGGCCAGCAGCGTCGCATCGTCGACCGCGCGGGTCGCCTCGATGGTGGTCCGCATCCCGCCGGCCCGGTAGGGCTGCCCGGCCATCCGGGCGGCGAACTCGGCGGAACGGTCGCCGGCGTAGACGACATGGCTGTGCGAATCGACCCAACCTGGAAGGGCCGCCCGACCGCCGAGATCCACCGCACGGTCGGCCGAGGGTGCCGAACGTGCGGTGCCGACCCAGACCACCCGGCCGTCCTGCTCGATCAGGGCCGCGTCCGCGATCAGCCCGAGCGGGGTCGGACCGAGCGCCGGGTCGTTGGTCACCAACTCCGAAATACCGTGCAGCAGCGTCGACGTCACTTGACCAGCGTCTCCAGCACATCCGCGAGCGCCTGCACCCCGGCGGCGCAGTCTGAGGGGTCGGCGTGCTCGTCCGGAGCATGGGACACCCCGGACGGGTTGCGGACGAACAGCATCGCGGTGGGCACGTGCGGTGCGAACACCCCCGCGTCATGGCCGGCCGCGGTCGGGATGACGGGGGCGCCGAGCCGTCCGGAGATCTCCAGGCCCAGGCCCGGATCGAAGGCGACCCGGTCGGACATCGATTCGCGCTGCACCATCACGGTGCAGCCTTCGGCGGCCGCCTCACTGCGCACGTCGGCGACGATCGCGTCCACGACCGCGGCGGTGACGACCGCGTCGGTGTGCCGGACGTCCAGCCACAGCGACACCGCAGAGGCGATGACATTGGTGCCGCCGGGCACCGGACTGATCCGGCCGACGGTGGCCACTGCGCCGTCGAAACCTGACAGCACCCGTCGCGCCGCCAGCACCGCGGCGGCCGCGGGGATCATCGGATCGCTTCGGTCGTGCACCGCGGTGGTCCCGGCGTGGTTGCCCTGGCCGGTGATCGTCAGGCGCCACCGGCCGTGCGCCACGATCTCGGACGCGACACCGACCGCCGCGGCCGGGTCGACCCCGCGCAGCAGCCGACCCTGTTCGATGTGCAGCTCGACGAAGGTGCCGACGGAGGCCAGCCGCGCCGGGTCGGGACCCATGGTCGACGGGTCGAAGCCCACCCGCCGGGCCGCGTCGCCCAGCGACACCCCGTTCGCGTCGTGCAGCCGGCGGACGTGGTCGGCGTCGACGGCACCGGTGAGCAGCCGGGAGCCCAGGCAGGGTAGGCCGAACCGGCCGCCCTCCTCCTCCATGAAGCAGGCGACGGCCAGCGGTCGGGCCGGCGTCACGCCGCGTAGCCGCAGCTCGTCGACGGCCAGCAGCGCCGATACCACGCCGAGTGGCCCGTCGAACGCTCCGCCGCCGGGGACGGAGTCCAGGTGCGACCCGGTCACCACGGCGCCCGGCGCCGGCGGACCCCACCACGCCCACACGTTGCCGTTGCGGTCGTTCTCGATCTCCAGGCCGCGGCGCTGCGCCTGCTCGGCGAACCACTGCCGCAGTTGCATCTCCGCGTCGTCGAACACGTGCCGGGAGAACCCGCCCCGCAGGTGATCACGGCCCACGCCGGCCAGCTCCGACCAGGCGCTGACGAACCGGCTGCCATCCCCTGGCGACGGGCCGAATCTCAAGGTCATCTCCCTGCTGCGCGGACTGATCGGAGGATCGTTCCCGAGGACAACAGCTCTACCACGGCCTCGATCTCGGGCGCCAGATGGCGGTCGGGTCCAGGTCCGGGCACCGCGGTGCGGATCACGCCCCGCACCGCACCTGTCACCGGCCCCGGCTCCAGCGGCGCCCGAAGGTCCAGAGCTCTTGCCGCGGCGAGCATTTCGATGGCGATGACGTTGCGCAGGCCGTCCACCGCGCGGCGCAGCTTGCGCGCTGCGTGCCAGCCCATGGACACATGGTCCTCCTGCATCGCCGACGACGGGATGGAATCGACCGACGCCGGCACCGCGAGGCGCTTGAGTTCGGAGACCAGCCCGGCCTGGGTGTACTGGGCGATCATCAGCCCGGAGTCGACGCCGACCTCGTGGGCCAGGAACGGCGGCAGCCCGTGTGACCGGGCACGATCGAGCATCCGGTCGGTGCGGCGCTCACAGATGCCGGCCACGTCGGCCACCGAGATGGCCAGGAAGTCCAGCACCGCGGCGACCGGGGCGCCGTGGAAGTTGCCGTTCGACTCGACCCGGCCGTCGGGCAGCACCACCGGGTTGTCGATGGACGACGCCAACTCCCGGTCGGCGACCGACGCGGCGTATCCGACGGTGTCCCGCGCCGTCCCGTGCACCGCGGGGGCGCAGCGCAGCGAATAGGCGTCCTGCACGCGGGTGTCCTCGGGGCCGGCGTGCGACGCGACCATCGGCGACCCGGCGAGAGCGGCGGCGATCCTGGCTGCGCTGATCGCCTGCCCGGCCTGCGGCCGCAGCCGCTGCAGATCCTCGGCGAACACCCGGTCGGTGCCCAGCAGCGCCTCCACCGACATCGCCGCGGCCAGGTCGGCCGCGTCCAGCAGCCCGTCGAGGTCATGCAGTGCCAGCACCAGCATGCCGAGCATCCCGTCCGTGCCGTTGATCAGCGCCAGGCCCTCCTTCTCGGCCAGCGTCACCGGCGTCAGTCCGGCCGCGCCGAGTGCCTCGACGGCGGGCCGGCGCAGGCCCCGTGCGTCGACCACCTCACCCTCGCCGATCAGTGTCAACGCGACCGCGGCCAGCGGCGCCAGGTCGCCGGAGCAGCCGAGCGAGCCGTATTCGGGCACCACCGGGGTGATCCCCGCCGACAGCACGCCGGCCAGCAGCTGGGCCGTCGACGGACGGATGCCGGTACGGCCGCGGGCCAGCGTGGCCAGCCTGAGCAGCATCAGGCCGCGGACCACCTCGCGCTCGACGGGCTCACCCGCACCCGCCGCATGCGAACGGATCAGCGACTGCTGCAACGCCGTGCGCCGGGACGGCGGGATCGATGTGGTCGCCAGCGCGCCGAACCCGGTGGAGATGCCGTAGTGCGGCCGGGCGTCGCCGGCCAGGGTATCCACGATGGCGCGACTGGCGGCCATCGCCGCCAACGCGTCGGGCCCGACGGTCACCGGGCGTCCGTTGCGGGCGACGGCGACCACGTCGGGCTGGGTCAGCGGCTGGGTTCCGATCTGCAATGGGCTCGTCACCGCTTCATTGGATGACGCGGAGCCGTCCCGCCGCGACCGTGCAGCAGGCAATTCTGTCCGATATACCGGACAACATGACCGGCGCCGCCGCCCCCGCCCTGCGCAAGGGATTGGCGGTGCTGCAGCTGCTGGCGTCCCGCGCGACGCCGCTCTCCGCGGCGGCCATCGCCCGGGACCTGGACCTGCCCAGATCCAGCACGTACGAGCTGCTCACCGAACTGGCCGCGGCCGGCTTCGCGGTGCATCTGCCGGACGAGCGCCGGTGGGGCCTTGGCCTGGCCGCCTTCGAGATCGGCAGCGCGTACCTGCGTGGACAACCGTTGGAGCGGGTGGGCCGACCGGTGCTCACCCGGTTGAGCTCGGCCACCGGCGGCACCGCGCACCTGGGCGTGCTGCACGGAGCCGAGACGTTGTACCTGGCCAAGGAGAAGGTTCCGCGAGCCGGCCCCACGCTGGTCACCGAGGTCGGCGTGCGGTTGCCCGCGGCCCTGACCGCCACCGGGCTGTCGATCCTGGCCCACCTGCCGCCCGGCCAGGTGCGGGCCCTGTTCCCGAACCGGGCGGCGTTCGTCGACCGCACCGGCCGGGGGCCGGACACCCTGCCCGAGCTCCGCCGGGACCTGACCGCGACCCGACGACGGGGCTGGGCGATCGAGGACGGGCGCATCTCGGTCGGCGCAGCATCGGTGGCGGCCGCCGTGTTCGACCACAACGGGGTGCCGATCGCCGCGGTCGCGCTGACCGTCGGACACCGCTGCCCCGCCGCCGCCGAGGCGCGCTGCCCCGAGGACTTCTCCGTGCTGGCCGGTCCCGTCCGGGCGGCCGCTCGGGAGGTGACCGGGGCCATCGGCGGACGCAGCTAGCGCCGGCGCCCCGTGGTGACTCCTTCGGCGGCGGCCGCGGCCATCACGGCGTCGGCCACCATCCGGGCCAGGCCGGGGGTGAAGGGGTCGGGCACGATCCGACCGGCGTCGGCCCGGCCGGGCACCGCGGCGCAGATCGCACCGGCGGCGGCCACCTTCATCCCCTCGGTGATCCGGGTGGCCCCGCAGTCCAGCGCGCCCAGGAAGATCCCGGGGAAGGCCAGCACGTTGTTGATCTGGTTCGGGAAATCGCTGCGACCGGTAGCCACCACGGCGGCGCCGTTCGCGTGCGCATCCTCGGGGCGGATCTCCGGATTCGGGTTGGCCAGCGCGAACACGATCGGCGACGGGCCCATGGCGCGGACCAGAGAGGGGTCGACCGATCCGCCGGACACCCCGATGAACACGTCGGCGCCATCCAGGGCCTGCGCCAGGTCACCGATCAGGCCCCGCGGGTTGGTGACCGCGGCCATCTGCTGCTTCACCGGATGCATCCCCGGCCGGCCCTGGAACAGGATCCCCTTCGAGTCGACCACGACCAGGTCCCGCACGCCGGCGGCCAGCAGGATCTTGGCGCAGGCGATGCCGGCAGCCCCGGCCCCCGACACGACCACCTTCAGGTCCACCATCACCCGCTGGATCACCGAGGCGGCGTTCATCAGTGCGGCCAGCACCACCACGGCGGTGCCGTGCTGGTCGTCGTGCATGACCGGGATGTCCAGCGCCTCGACCAGCCGCTCCTCGACCTCGAAGCAGCGGGGCGCGGAGATGTCCTCCAGGTTGATCGCGCCGAACGAGGGAGCAATCGCCTTCACCGCGGCGACGATCCCGTCGGGGTCGGTCGTGTCCAGCACGATCGGCACCGAGTCCAGGCCGGCGAACGAACGCATCAGCGCGGACTTGCCCTCCATCACCGGCAGCGAGGCCTTGGGCCCGATGTCGCCCAGACCCAGCACCGCCGTGCCGTCGGAGACGACGGCGACCAGGCGGGACGCCCAGGTGTACTCGCGGGCGGCGGCCGGGTCCCGGGCGATCAGGCTGGACACCCCGGCCACGCCGGGCGTGTACATCATCGACAGGTCGCGCTTGTCCACCAGCGGTGAGCGCAGCTCGATCGACAGCTTGCCGCCGCGATGGGCGTCGAGCACGTCGTCGGCGGTGAAGCCGGCGGTCACCTGGGGTGAACGGGTCTGGACAGGTTGAGCAGGCAGGTCGGTGTCCGAACGGTCGAGGGTGCTGAGCATGAGGGAACTCCGGCGGGGACGAGCAGGCGGCATCCGACGAACGCGGATGTACGGGAGGCGGTCCCGGTCAGGCGAGCGCGCGGTGGGCGCTCCGAGCTGCCGGACCGTATGGGCCTGGTCGGTCCATCGGATGCAGTGCTGGGTGGTACCGGTGCAACAAGGGTGAGCCAATGATGCACCACGAACGCCGCAAAGTCATAGCCCCATGCCGCGGGCGAGGCCGTCGATGCGCGCTGCCAGTTCGATGTCCTTGCCGGTCACCCCGCCCTCGGAGTGCGTGGACAGCACGAACAACACCGAGCGCCAGCGGATGTCGATGTCCGGATGGTGGCCGGCCTCCTCGGCGGCCAGGGCCACCGCGTCGACCAGTGCGATCGCGGCCGGGAAGTCCGGCGCCTCGTACCGGCACCTGATGTCCTCGGCGTCACCGCCCCAACCGGGCAGGGCGGCCAGGGCTCGATCGATCTCGGGGGTGCTGAGCAGCGTCATTGGATCACGCTATCGATAGGATCCGCGATCATGCAGGTCCGCGAGCTCCGAGTTCCAGGAGCGTTCGAATTCACCCCCACCCAGCACGGCGACCCACGCGGCGTCTTCCTGGAGTGGTTCAAGGTCGAGCGACTGGAGGAGGCGGTGGGCCACCCGCTGGCGCTGGCCCAGGCCAACCTGTCCGTCTCCCGCGCGGCGACGCTGCGCGGCGTGCACTTCTCCGACGTCCCCCCTGGACAGGCCAAGTACGTCACCTGCCCGCGCGGCGCGGTGCTCGACTTCGTGGTGGACATCCGGGTCGGCTCACCCACCTTCGGCGCCGTCGATGCGGTCCGGCTGGACGGTGAGCATCGCCGCGCGGTGTACCTCGGCGAGGGTCTCGGGCACGCCTTCCTGGCCCTGGAGGACGACTCCACCCTGACCTACCTGTGCTCGACGGGCTACTCTCCGGGTCGCGAGCACGGCGTGCACCCGCTGGACCCGGCCCTTGGCCTTCCGCTGCCCGACGGGGTCGACTTCCTGCTCTCGGACAAGGACGCCGCCGCCCCCACCCTGGCCCAGGCCGCAGAGCGGGGGCTGCTTCCGGACTTCCGGACCTGTATGGACTACGTCGACAGCTTGAAGGGGACGTCATGACGCCGCGAATCGCACTGGTCAGGCACGGTCAGACCGCGTGGAGCAAGTCGGGGCAGCACACCTCGACCACCGACATCGACCTGACCGACGAGGGCGTGCACCAGGCGATGACGATCCCCAACCTGCTGTGGGGGGTGGAACTGTCCCCCGTGACGGTGTGGAGCAGCCCGCGGCTGCGGGCGCAACGCACCGCCGCGCTGGCCGGCCTGCAGATCGACGAGGTGGTCGACGACCTCGCCGAATGGGTCTACGGCGACTAC
>JBIOVW010000759.1:0-3187 GCA_044867945.1 Nakamurella sp.
TGGCATTTCGTGAACGTTGCGCAGGGCGACACGCCGCCGGTTGGGCGTCGGTTCCCAGGGTGTGGTTAGTCTTGTCCGGGAGCCGATCCGGATGGCCATTATGTGAGCTCTGCGCGAGCGGACACACGCCGAACTCGCGGACGCCGTTGGCTCTGCTCGGCCACGAGAAGTCGCCCCCCGCCGGATCAACCCGAGGACGTCGATGGCTATCACCGAGATCGCGGAGTATGCGCATCTGAGCGCGGCAGACCTAGAAGCACTCGGGTGCGAGCTCGACGCGATTCGCCGCGACGTGGAGGACTCGCGCGGCGAGAAGGACGCGGCATACATCCGCCGCACCATCATGCTCCAGCGGACGCTGGACGCCACGGCCCGCCTGATGATTCACGGCAGCCGCACCAGGCTCGGTTGGGTCCTCGGAACGGCGGCACTCGCCGTGGCGAAAATCATCGAGAACATGGAAATCGGGCACAACGTCTGCCACGGCCAATGGGACTGGATGAACGACCCGGAAGTCCACTCCAGCACATGGGAGTGGGACATGGCGGGACTCTCGGCGCAGTGGCGGTATTCCCACAACTACCGTCACCACGTGTTCACCAACGTCGTCGGCATGGACGACGACCTCGGCTTCGGCGTCATTCGGATAACCAGGGATCAGCAGTGGCGGCCGAGTCATCTGCTGCAGCCGGTTCGGAATGTGTTGTTGGCGGCGATATTCGAATGGGGTATCGCGCTGCACGGCCTGTATTCGGAGCGGGACCGCGCGGCGACCGACACCGAGAAATCCGCCCAGACGAGAGCGCTGATCAGGAAGATCGCCCGCCAGGCGAGCAAGGACTATCTGATCTTCCCCGCGCTCGCCGGACCGCGGTGGCGCCGCACCCTGGCTGCCAACACCACCGCCAACCTGCTGCGAAACCTCTGGGCATACGTGGTGATCTTCTGCGGTCACTTCCCCGACGGCGCGGAGAAATTCACCCCCGCGGCGCTGGACCGCGAGACCAGACCCGAATGGTACCTACGACAGATGCTGGGCACCGCGAACTTCGACGCCGGCCCCGCATTGGCGTTCCTGAGCGGAAACCTGTGCTACCAGATCGAACACCACCTGTTCCCCGATCTGCCCAGCAACCGCTACGCCGAGATCGCCGCACGCGTGCGGGCGCTGTGCGACACCTACGACCTGCCCTACACGACCGGTTCGCTGGCCAGGCAATACCTGTTGACGCTGCGCACCATTCACAAACTGGCCCTCCCGGACCGCTTCCTGATCGCCACCGCCGACGACGCACCCGAGACGGCCTCGGAACTGAAGTTCCGCACCGACGCGACACCACCGGCCCCGTCCGGGGTGGAACCAGCCATCCGGCGGCGCGGACTGCGCACCGCATAACGGCACCCGATACTGCGACCCGACCTGGGCAAACGTGAGCATGATCCTCACGTGCTTCGCTGCGTGCCATCAGGCAGCCTCGCCTCGCGACGAGACAGTCCCGGTCTGACCAACGTTGTTGTGCCGGGTTGACGTCTCACAGCCTGCTGCCGTCTGCGCTGGCGCGGGGTCGGGTCTTGTGCGTGGCTCCACGTCCGTGTCCCACCCGGTGGTGGGCGGCCGGGCTACTCCCGGTACCGGTCCTCGTGTCACCCGTGTGCTGGGTGTCGCCGAGGCGGGCGAGGTTGATCGCGGCGTTGCGATCACGGTCGATCGTCAGGCCGCAGGGTGCACACACGTAGGTCCGATCGACCAGGGTCAGGTTTGGTTTTCGCCTGCCACAGCCCGAACAGGTTTTCGATGACGGATAGCAGCGGTCGGCCGCCACGAGCGTGGACCCGTACCAGCGGGTCTTGTAGGACAGCATCCGCCGCACCTCGGCGAGTGCAGCGTCGGCGAGTGACCGGTTCAGGCCGCGCTTGTGGGCACCGCCGGCGGTGCGCATCCCGGACGCGTTCAACGTCTCCACCGTGACGACCCGATGACGCTGCGCCAGGGCCGTGGTGGTGGTGTGCAGCACATCCCGCCGCACCGCCGCCGCGTGGGCATGGCTGCGCCCGATCCGCCGGCGGGTTTTCCTCCACCGCTTCGACGGATTCCGTTTCGCCTCGGCGGCCGCGTCGTAGGGTCCGTGCTGGCGGGCGGCCGTGCGCTGCAGGACCCGCAGGCGAGCCTGCGCTGCGGAAAGGGACTTCGGGGCCGGTACCCGATCGACCTCGGATCCGTCCGGGGTGGCCACCACCAGCAGGGAGTCGGCCTTCACGCCGACATCGACACCCACCACGCCCGCGCCGGCACCGACGTGCCCGGGGACACGCACAGCGCGTTCGACGACGGTCTGCAACGACACATGCCACCGGCCGGTCGCGTCCTCACCGAGCGTCGCGGACAGGATCCGTGCACTGCGCGGCGTCGATGCGGCGGGCCAGTTTCCGCGTCGACTCGTGCGTCTCGACCCGCCCCACCCTGGGCAGGGTGACGTGGTGGCGGTCGGCCTCGACCCGGATGGCCCCGGTGGTGAACCGCACCGACCGCCGCGACCGGACCGACTTGAACTTCGGGAACCCGATCCTGGCTCCGGCCCGCTGCCCCCTGCGTGACCTCGACCAGGCGTCCAACCCGCGGGCGAGGGCGTCCAGGCCGTGTTGGAGGCCTCCTTCGAGTTCACCGCCCACCACGGCGCAACCTCGCTCTTGCGCCGGTTCCACTCCTTGCGCAACCCCGCCAGCGACCAGTTCAACGCCGGAGTCAACTGCTCCTCGGCCAGACCGTACGAGCGTTCCGCGCCACGCTGATCCATGATGGCCTTCACCACAGCGAGCATCGTGTTGTGCGCCCTGCGGGCCCCACCCGCATGCGACCGGAACGCGCGTTGCGGGCTCGGGGTCGGGTCGAGCGCGTACCGGTACGCCTGCGCCACCCAGCCCTCCGGGATCGCGAACCTGGCCATCACACCGCCCCCGGTCCGGCGTTCCTGGTCACTGTGACCGCCCGCAGGGCCCGGTTCCGTGCGCCACGGCGCCCGTACAAGCGGGCGCACAGGGAAGTGAGTACCTCGATCATGTCGCGCACCAGGTCGTCGTCCGCCTCACCCGGACACGCGACCACGATCCGACGACCGTGCGCCGCCAACGCCGCCTCAAGATGCTCAACCCCGAACCCGGCCAGCCGGTCACGATGTTCCACAACGAT
>JBIOVW010000760.1:0-15097 GCA_044867945.1 Nakamurella sp.
CTGCTGGTGCACTATGACGCCGCCCAGGGCGAGGGGTTCGAGCATGACCTGGCCACCGCGGTGAACGACCTGGTGCGGGATCCGGCGCGGGCCGCCGCATACGGGCAGGCCGGCCGCGATCGCGCGGTCGACGAGTTCTCCTGGACCGCGATCGCCGAACAGACGGTCGACCTCTACCGGCGCGTCCTGGCCGGCTGACCCCGGACAAGCGACCGCCCGGGTCCGTTGCCCCGTTCGGGGCGGGCGGACCCGGGCGGGTAGACCTATCGGAACCCGGGCTATTTGACGACGGCCTTGAGCGCGTCGCCCAGTGCCGACGCCTCGTCTGCCGATATCTCCACGACCAGGCGTCCGCCACCCTCCAGCGGTACGCGCATGACGATCCCGCGGCCCTCCTTGGTCACTTCGAGGGGACCATCCCCGGTCCGGGGCTTCATGGCCGCCATGTGCGACTCCCTCCAACACTCACCAGAAATCTGCGGCCGGGTCGGGGACAGCCCGCCGGCCTTCCGCGTCATTCGCGGACGGTCCATTCTCCCCCATGACAGGCGCTGGGCCGAAACCAGGTCGCCGGGTGCGGACGGTGCCACCGGCCCCTCGCGGGGACGACCCGGTCGCCGGTGGTGCGCACCCGCAGCAGGTCGCGAGTGCCGCTTGGGCCGTGCGAGATGATCAGACCATGACACAGTTGCCTCCGGAACCGTTGAACTCGCCTGACCCCGCTCCGGATGCCGGGCCGCTGCTGACGGCCGATGCCGGCGCGGTGCGAACACTGACGCTGAACCGGCCGAACGCGTTCAACTCCTTCGATCTCGCGCTGAAGGACACGCTGCTGTACGCGCTGAACGACGCCGCCGCCGACGCAGGCGTGCGCGCCGTGGTGATCACCGGGGCGGGACGGGCGTTCTGCGCCGGCCAGGACCTCAAGGAACACCTGGCCCTGGTGGCGGCGAACGATCGCCGGGTTGCCGACACGGTGGGCGGGTTCTACAACCCGCTGGTCCGGGTGGTCACCGGCATGCGCAAACCGGTGATCGCCGCGGTCAACGGCGCGGCCGCCGGTGCCGGTGCCGGGTTGGCCTTCGCCTGCGATCTACGGATCGCCGCTTCTTCGGCCACGTTCTCGATGGCGTTCGCCGGGGTCGGCCTGTCCGCCGACACCGGCGCCTCCTTCGTGCTGCCACGGCTGGTCGGGCAGGGTCGGGCGTCCAGGATGATGCTGCTGGGCGAGAAGGTGGACGCCACGGAGGCGCTCCGCATCGGCATGGTCGACCAGGTGGTGGACGACGCCGAGTTGGCCGCGGTGGTCGCCGCGCTGGCCGGCCGGTTGGCGGCCGGCCCGACCATGGCGTTCGGCTGGATCAAGGCGTCCCTGCAGCACGGGGCCGCGGGCGACCTGGAATCCACCTTGCAGTTCGAGGACCGCGCCCAGGCGGCGTGTTTCGCCTCCGACGATCATCAGGAGGCGGTCGCCGCGTTCGTGGCGAAACGGCCGCCCCGGTTCACCGGGAATTGATTCGTCAGGCCTGGTCGGACTGCCCTGGCCGGGTCGCGGGTGCGGTTCGCACTCGGGTTCCGGACACCCGGATTGCCACACCCGGATTGCCGTAGCCTGATCGGGTGGGACCGATGGGTGAACTGGGTGCGCTGTTCAACCCCGGCATGCGCCACGAACTCGAGGAACGTCGGGCCCGGGCCGCGCGTCGGGAGGAGGAGGGCAACGCCCGCGACGGTGACCTGCGGATCGACCTCGACTCCGGGGTCGCGGTGATCAACGCCCCCGATGACGAGGGCAGCGCGGCCGACGAGGGCAGCGTGGCCGACGAGGGCAGCGTGGCCGACGAGGGTGACGAGCGCGCGGACGACCCACAGGCCCCCGATGCCCGGCCGAACTCCGGCACCGAGCAGGCCGGCCCGGCCGCCGACAGAGACGAACCCGCGGATCAACCGGTCGATGCATCTACCGCCGGAAATGCTTCCGTCGCAGGCAAGCCGGACGATGCCCCGGCCGCGCCGCGTCGTCCCAGGGGTAAGCGGGCGACGTCCTCGTCGAAGCGGTAGCACGGGCACAGCTCAGCTGCCGTCGGCCCGCCAGCATCCGGCCAGGTGATCGTCGACCATCCCGGTGGCCTGCATCAGCGCGTACGCGGTGGTCGGGCCGATGAACCTGAAGCCGCGGCGCTTGAGTTCCTTGGCCATCGCGGCGGATTCCGGGGTGGTCGCGACGATTTCCACCATCGACCCGAGCCGCGGCCGCGCCTGCGACGGGGCGAACGACCACAGCAGAGTGTCAAGTTCGCCGTCGAGATCCCTGGCCGCGCGGGCGTTGTGGATGCAGGCGTCGATCTTGGCCCGGTTGCGCACGATCGAGGCGTCGGCCATCAGCGCTTGCACGTCCGACTCGTCGAAGTCCGCGACCGCCTCGATCCGGAAGTCGGCGAACGCCCGCCGGAACGCCGGCCGCTTGCGCAGGATCGTCAGCCAGCTCAACCCGGACTGGAAGGCCTCGAGGCACAGCCGCTCGTACAGGGCGTCGTCGCCGTGCAGCGGCACCCCCCACTCGGTGTCGTGGTACTCGATGTACTCCGGTGCGCTCGCACCCCACCAGCACCGGGCCCGGCCGTCGCTGTCGACCGACAGCCCGTTGTCGGGTACTGCGGTCATGTCGCCGCCTCCTGCTCGCGTCGTTCGATGCCGAGCGGGAGCGATCCCGACCGCAACTGACGGGCGAGCCGGCGCAGGCAGGCGCGCAGCGCCGCCGCGGCAACCGGTCCGACCAGCCGGAATCCCAGTCGGCCGAGCCGGCCGAACGGCGGCGTGAGTTCATTGGTCCAGATCGCTCGGCATCCACCGGGAATCGGCTCGACCTGCATGATGCCCACCCCGCGCAGCAGGCTTCCGTCCTTGGCGACCACCCACCGCCGCGGCGGTTCGTAGGCCGTGACCGTCATCGTGTCCAGGTAGCCGAGGCCGCCCACGCCGGTGAATGCGGCCACCCGGGACCCGACCTGCGGCACCGGCGCCTCGCCCTGCATCGGGTAGAGCCGGGTGGCGATCATCCACCGCTCCTGCGCGGCCAGGTCGACCAATGCCGCGAAGGCCCTGTTCGGTGGCACTCCGGGCAGCTCCACGCTCGCCCGGACGATGCCGGTCATTGCTGGTCACCGGCGCCTGGTGGCGGCGACGCAGCTTGCCGCGGGTGATCGTCGTCGGACACCGGCCCCGCCCCGCGGCGTCCGGCCAGGTCATCCTGAACCGCACCGACCGGCGCCGGCGTCCGCTGCGCCAACTGGGCCCGCAACGAATCGAGTTCGGCGGCCATGCGCTCCAGCGCCCAGTCCACCTCGCTCATCCGGTAGCCGCGCAGGGCCATCGCGAATCGGACGGACCGCACGTCCTGCCCGGTCATCCCGTTGTCGGGAAGTTCGGTCGGCGACGTGCGGGCCGGCAGCGCGGCCATCTGCTCACTGCGTCCGAACACGAACACCGCGATCGCGAAGACGATGCCGCCGATCACCGCGGCGATCACCAGGTACTGCAGAACGGTGGTCACGACGCCTCCCCACGGGGCGGCCTCACAGGCTCGACCGCCCCGTCGGGCCGCCGTCGCCTGTGCCGAAGGTTCACCCTCATTACCAACCCTCCCGCCCGCCCTGCGCTCACGACGCCGCCCCACGGGGCGGCCTCACAGGCTCGGCCGCCCCGTCGGAGCGCCGTCGCCCGTGCCGATGATTCCCTCGCTGACGCTCGCTCACGCGACGATGGTGCCACGGCCCACTGACAGTGCCCCGGACCCGGTCACGTCCGGCGCACGGGCGGGACGCTGCGCGAGCCGGCACCGACCGGACCGCGAACCACCGGGCCGGCGCCCCGCTCAGACCAGCCCACGGCGCGGTGCGACCGGCGGACGGCTGCCGGCGATGGAGGCCGCCATCTCGACCACCCGGCGGGTGGGCGGCACGTGGTGGGCCCGGACAACGGCCGCGCCGAGCCAGCAGGCGATTGCGGTGGCGGCGAGCGTGCCCTCCAGCCGCTGATCGACGGGCAGGTCCAGGGTCTCCCCCACGAAGTCCTTGTTGGACAACGCCATCAGTACAGGCCAGCCGGTCGCCACCAACTCACCGGTGCGGTGCACGAGTTCCAGGCTGTGCCAGGTGTTCTTGCCGAAGTCGTGGGTCGGATCGATCAGCACGCCCTCGCGCGGCACACCCAGGGCGACCATCCGGCGCGCCGCCGCTGTGGTCTGGGCGATCACCGCGGCGACGACGTCCGGGTAGCCGACCCGGTACGGGTTGGTCCTGGGCTCCGCTCCCCCGGTGTGCGAGCAGACGATTCCGGCGCCGAACCGCGCCGCGACCCCACCCAGGTCCGGGTCCGCCCCGGCCCAGGTGTCGTTGATCAGGTCGGCTCCGGCGTCGCAGGCGGCAGCGGCCACCCCCGATCGCCAGGTGTCGACGCTGATGGGCAGGTCGGGAAAACGGGCACGCACCCGGACAAGGAATGGGACGACCCGCCGAATCTCCTCGGCCTCGGTCACCTCCGGCCCCACCCCGGCCTTGACCCCGCCGATGTCCACCAGATCCGCGCCCTCGTCGACGGCCCGTGCCACCGCGTCCATGGCATCCGAGTCGCCGAAGGTGGCCCCGGCGTCGAAGAAGGAGTCGGGCGTCCGGTTCACGATGGCCATCACGGCGGCCCGCTCGGCCGGCAGCGCCCGCCCGCGTAGCACGACCGCAGGGTGCCGGAACCCGGCCGTCGGTGGTCGGGGCGGGGCCGCTTCCGCGCCGGCCGACGTGCCGGTCACGAGGGAGCCGCGGGTGCGAGGGTGTTCGCGGCGATGAGCGCGGCGATGCCCCCTGCATCCAGCAGGTCGGCCGGCGCGACGGTGACCCCCGCGCGGACGTAGTGGAAGGCGGCGCGCACCAAGTCCAGCGGCAGGTCCCGCAGTTCGGCGATGGCCAACCGGTAGCAGGCGAGTTGGACGGCGGCCGCGTCGTCACGGGTCGGCGCCCGACCGGTCTTCCAGTCCACGACCGTGATTCCTCCGTCGTCGTCGCCGAAGATCGCATCGACCCGTCCCCTGACCCCCAGGCCGGCGATCCGGGTGGCGAAAGGCACCTCGACGTCGACCGGGACCCGGTCCGCCCAGGACGAGGTCAGAAAGCGGCGCTTGAGTTCCTCCACCTCCGCGTCCGCGCCCACCCAGGCGTCGCCCGCCCCCGGCAGGTCGCGCAGGTCCAGCAGCGCGTCCCCGCGGAACCGGTGCTCGAGCCAGTCGTGGAAGTCGGTGCCACGACGCAGCCGCCCGGACGGCTCGGTCGGCACCGGTCGGCTCAGCCGGCGGGCGAGCTCGGCCGGATCGTCGGCCAGCGCCACCAGCGATGTCACCGTGATAGTGCCCGGGAGCTCGACATCCCGGACACCGCCGGCGCGGGCGGATCGCTCGGCCAACAGCGTTGTCACGTCGGCCGCCCAGCCGAACGGGTCGTCCGCGTCCTCGGCGTCGACGGCGTCGACGGCGACAGCGTCGACGGCGTCGACGGCGTGCTGCGGACCGGGGCGATCCGCGCTCTCCGGAGGCAGGTGGCGCGGCCGGTCCGGGGGTCGGGTCTCGACACCGTCCTCGGCGAGCGCGTTGAGCGCGGCCAGCACCCGGTCCGCGCCGGCCGCGACCGCGGGCCGACGCTCACCCAGGGGGTCGACCGGCCACGCCGCGGTGCGCGGCGCCATGACCGTGGCGTCCTCCGGGTCCGGCGCCGGCGCCCATTCGTCCGGTTCGGCGAGCCGCCGGGCCAGTTCGGCGCATTCCAGCAGGAACTCGCTCGGTCCGGCCGGTTTCGCGGTGCCCGGCCCCCAGTGGTGCCCGGAGAACAGCAGCGTGCGCTCGGCCCGGGTCAACGCGACGTAGAGCAGCCGCCGTTCCTCGGTCAGCCGCAGGTCGGCGAAATCGGCGGCATGCGCCGCGAGGGCGTCCGCGAGATCCTTCTGGGTGCCGTCGGTCGGCAGGCATAGCTGGGGCAAATCGTCCCGGTCACCTCTGATCTGGGGTGGCAGCTGGGCCGGGTCACCCAGCCAGGTGCTGCCGCGGGTGATCGGGAAGACACCGTCGGTCAGGTGCGGCACGGCCACGATCTCCCACTCCAGACCCTTGGCCGCGTGCACCGTCAACACCTGGACGCGACCCGAGGGCTGCGGTACATCGCCGGGGGTCAGGCCGTCCTCCCGTTCCGCGGCGGCGTCCAGGTACTCCAGCAGCTCCGCCGGCCCGGCGCCGGTGGCGGCGACCTCGGCCACCACGTCGGCGAACGCGTCCAGGTGGGCGCGGCCGGCCGTTCCGGCCACCAACGCCTCGATGTCCAGTAGGCAGGCTCTCTCCAGGTCCGCAACCAGATCGGGCAGCGGCTGGTTCAACCGGCGGCGCAGCCGGGCCAGCTGGCCGGCGAAGCGGGTCAGCCGGCGATAGCCCTCGGCCGAAAACGCCTGCGCCGGACCCAGATCGGCCGCGGCATCGACCAGGGACCAGGTGTCGATGTCCTCGACCGGCAGGGCTGCGGCCACCGCGGATCGGACGTTCGCCGTGGATTCGGCGATGTCGCCGCCGTCCGGGCGGGTGGGCGGCGAGGGGGGCGGGCCGGCCAGCTCGCGGGCCCGCCGTGCCAGCGCCTCCAGATCCGCCGCGCCGAGCTGCCAGCGCGCACCTGTCAGCAGCCGCATCGCCGCGTGACCGGCGGTCGGATCGACCAACACCCGCAACGTGGCCACCAGGTCGGCTACCTCCGGTTCGTCCAGCAGCCCACCAAGGCCCACCACCTCGACAGGCAGCCCGGCGGTGCGCAGCGCGTCGGCGGTGTCGGACATGTCGCTGCGTCGCCGGACCAGGACCGCGGTGGTCGGCGGCACCGACCCGCCGCCCGGTCCGGCGCCGTCCATCGCCTCGCGCCAGCGTGCGGCGATCGTCCTGGCCAGCCAGGCGTTTTCCTGCGCCGCCGTGCCGAAGAGCCCGTAGCGGACCGTGCCGGGGGGTGCGCCGGACCTCGGTCGTAACTCCCCCACTTCGACTGCCCGGTCTCCCCGGCGGACCGGCCGGGAGACCTCGTTGGCCAGGGCGAGCACCGCCGGCGGGTTGCGGAAACTGGTCAGCAGTTGACGCACGCCGCACCGGCGACCCGAGGCGAGCGGGAAGTCGGTGACGAACCGCGGCAGGTTGGAGGCCGAGGCCCCGCGCCAGGAGTAGATCGATTGGACCGGGTCGCCGACCGCGATCACCGGATGCCCCAGGCCGGTTCGACGTCCCGCTCGTTCACCGACGCCGTCCGGATCGCCGAACAGGGTGCGCAGGATGACCCGCTGGGCGTGCCCGGTGTCCTGGTACTCGTCGAGCAGCACCACTCGGTAACGCTCACGCAGGGCTACCCCGATCCGCGGGTGGTCCCGCACCAGGGACGCGGCGACCTGCATCTGGTCGGCGAAGTCGACGACGCCGTGCTCCCGCTTGGCCCGTGCATACGCCTGGACCAGCGGCAGGATCCACTGCCGGTCCTGCAGCCGCTTCACGTGACCGGCCAGGCCGCTGTGCAGCGCAGCCCGCTGCCGGGGCCCTGGTGGGGCCGACCGCAGCCGGTCCAGGACGGTGGCGAGCGCATCGGAGAGCAGATCGACATCGGTGAGGTGGTCCGCCAGGGCGGAGGAGATCGCCAGCAACCGCTCGGTCACCTGATCCGGCCCGAGATCGGTGAGCAGGTCGCCGTCCCAGCGGCCGACCACCCGCCGGGCGAGCTGCCAGGCCCCCGTCGGGGTGAGCACCCTGGCCGCGGGCTCGATGCCGGCGAGTGGTCCGAAGTCGGCGATCAGCCGACCACCGAACGCGTGGTAGGTGCCGACATCGGCATCGCCGGCGGTGCGGTTCGACCCGCCCGGTCCATCGGGCTCCCCGACCGACCGGACCACTGCCGGCAGCATCGCCAGGCGGCGCCGGATCCGCTGGCCCAGCGCGGCTGCCGCCTTACGGGTGAAGGTCAGGCCCAGCACCTGCTCCGGCCGCACCTGACCGGTCGCGACCAGGTAGACCACCCTGGACGCCATGGTCTCCGTCTTGCCCGAACCGGCCCCGGCCACCACCAGACCCGGCTCCAACGGTGCCTCGATGACCGCCGCCTGCTCGGGGGTCGGCGCCGGCAGGCCCAGCTCGGCGGCCAGGCTCTTGGCGGTGATCATCGGGTCACCTGCCGACCCGCGGGCTGCAGCGGGCAACTGGACCTGACCGGGCACCGCTCACAGGACCGGTTCTCCACCGCAACGCTGGTGGGCGCGGCAAGCCATTCCGCGGCCTGCCGCAGCAGCTGGGTCCAGGCCAGAGCGTCGGTGTCGTCCAGCGGGGGCTGGGTTCGAACCGTCGGCGTGCCGGACCGCAGGTACACCAGCTCGGCCCCACCGGGTGCCGTGGTCCCGCCCGTCGCGCCGTCGGCCGCGGCTTCGCCGGGACCGCCGACGGCGGCGTCGACCGCGGAATCGACCGACGCGTCGACCGACGCGCCGACAAGCGTCCGGCCGGCCCCCAACCTGAGTGCCAGCTGATAAACGGCCAGTTGCGCGTTCTGCACGACCGCGGCCCGCGACGGCACGGTTGCCCCGGTCTTGAAGTCGACGATGATCAGGCCGCCGTCCGGCGATCGGTCGATGCGGTCGGCCCGTCCGTTCACCTTGACGGGGCGTGAGCTGCCGGACCGGTCCGGGTCGCCGGGCGGCGCGTCCGAAGCGACGGGAAGGGGTGCGATCGAGCCTTCGTCCTGGGTTGCGGCGTCGGCGCGGGGCAGCCACGCCGACAACTGCGCCTCGGTGGCGACCGGCCGACGGCCGGCCGGCAGCTGGGCCATCCACGTCTGGGCCGCGGTTAGCATCGCCTCCAACGCCCGCCGGGTCCTGGCGACCAGCCAGGGCGGCATATTCCGCTGACCCACCAGGAAGCGCTCCATCTCGGCGACCAGGTCGCCCCTGGGCACACCGCGGGTCAATCCGTCCACCAGGGCGTGCATCACGATGCCCTCGATCTGCTGCTGGCTGGAGCCCGAGCGGGCGCCACGCCGTTCCAGGACGGCCCGCAGCGGGCATCGGGTCACGGCATCGACTGTCGACGGCGACAGGGTGACCGGAGCCCGTGCCTCGACGGGGGCAGCGGTGGTGGACGGTCCGGCCAGCCCGTACCAGTCGCGCGGATGGGCGCCGTCAACCCCAGCGGCGGCCAGCCGGGCCAGCTGCTGGGCCGCCAGGTCAGCGGTCCGCTCGGGTACGTCGGGATCGGTGACCGCCCGGCGCAGGTCGGCAACCAGACTTGACAACTGCAGGCTGCGTCGGGGGGAACCGTCGTTGCGGGCGGGCCACCCGTGCGTGAGTTCGACGGAACCGGCCAGCTCCGACAGGAAGCGGCTGGGCATCGTGTCCTGATCGGCGACCGAGGTGGCGACGAGCCGTCGCCGGGCCCGGGTCGCGGCCACGTAGAACAGCCGGCGTTCCTCCTGCAGCGATTCCGCCGACCCGCCGGCCCCGGCGGCGATTCCCTCATGGGCGTCGAGCAACTCGTCCAGACCAAGCAGGCTCTGCCGGCGCCGGAGCACCGGCCATCGGCCCTCGCTGACGCCGGCCAGGCAGACGACATCCCACTCCAGGCCCTTGGCCGCATGCGCGGACAGCAGGGCCACCCCCGCGGCGGCGCGGCCGCGGGTGGCGAACGGATCCGTGGCGATCTGCTGGTCCGTCGCCTCGGCGAGGAACGCCCGGATTCCGGCATATGGCAGCCGATCGGCCAGTTCACCGGCCGCATCGAACAGGCCAAGGACCGCATCCAGGCTGCGATCCGCCCGGTGGCCGGCCCGCCCACCCCGCAGGCTGGCGGCCAGCAGGTCGTCGGCCAGACCCAGCCGCTGCCAGACCCGCCAGAGCGGCACCCGGGGGTCGGGGTCGTGCGCGACCGATTGCACGGCTTCCAGCAGCGATCGGACGGCGATCACGGGTGCGCGCAGGTCCTCGGGGAGATCGTCGGGCAGGGGCGCACCGAGCAGGGCCGCGGCGACCAGGTCGGCGGTGGGACCGGCCTCGGCGGGCTGAGCGGCCCGCAGCCGCCGCCGCAGCCGGCGCAGTGCGTCGCGGTCCATTCCGCAGCCGGGTGCCGTCATCAGCTCGACGGCCCGGTCGCCGGTCAGCAGGGCCGGCTCCAGCCCGCACCGCAGCACCGTCAGAATGGCCCGCACCACCGGGTCGTCCGCCGCCGGGTCGAAGACTCCTGCCGCGCAGGGCACGCCTGCCGCGGTCAGCGTTCGGCGGATCCCGGGCAGGTCGGCGACCGGCGACCGGACCAGCACGGCCATCCGCGACCATGGCACGCCATCACGCAGGTGGGCTCGTCGCAGTTCATCGGCCAGGAACGACGCCTCGCTCGCGCAGGTCGGGAAGGTCCGCACCACGACGCCCCCGTCGACCCCCCGGTCGCCCGAATGCCGACCGTCGGGCCGGTCCGCGAGCAGGTCGAGGTCACGGTGCGGCCAGCCGCCGGGCAGCGCCGCGGCGACCCGCCTGGTGGCGGCCAGCACCCCCGGCGGGAGCCGCAGCGAGACCGTCAACGACACCGTCGCGTCGACCGGGACATCGCGCATCGCACCCGGCTCGGAACCGCGGAAGGCGTAGATGGACTGGTCGGGATCGCCCACCACGATCAGCTCATCCGCTCCCGAGGCCAGCCGCTCGATCAGCCTGGCCTGCGCAGGATCGATGTCCTGATACTCGTCGACGAACAGCCGACGGACCCGCCACTGCTCGTCGGCCAGCACCTCGTCGTCGGTCAGCACGGCCAGGGCAGCTCTGGTCAGTTCCGCCTGGTCCAGCGCCGGACCCAGGCCGGCCGTGCCCTGCCGCAGGTCGGCCACGTCCTGGTACTCGCGGGCGAAGCGGGCGGCGGCCTGCCATTCCGGGCGCCGCCGGCGGCGACCCAGCTCGGCCAGCCGGCCCGGCGCGATGCCACGCTCCGCGGTGCGCAGCAACAGTTCGCGCAGCTCGGCCGCGAACGTGGGCGAGCCGAGGGCGGACCGGAGCGTTGCCGGCCAACCGCCGGCACCATCGGCCAGGTGCCCGGCCAGCAATTCCCGCACCACGTGATCGGACTCGCCCGCGGCCAACAGCCGCGGAACCGACTCACCGCCCCGGGTCGCCTGTCGACGGAGCACCGCGAACGCGTAGCCATGCAGGGTCCGCACGATCGGCTCGCGGGTGGTGACTCCCAACCGCTGGGTGATCCGGGACGTCAGTTCGGCGGCGGCCCGTCGCGAATAGGTCAGCACCAGGATCTGTTCGGGCGGCACCGCCCGGTCGGTGATCCGCTGGGCCACTGCCTCCACCAGGGTCGCGGTCTTGCCCGTGCCCGGTCCGGCGAGAACGCGCAGCCGACGACCGGCGTGCTCGATCACGCGGCGCTGCTGCGAGGTCGGCCGCGGCACCGCCGGCGCAACGGGCAGCCGCAGTCGCAGCCCGGCCGCGGGGGTCCCGGGAGGCGCGGTGAGCACCTGGCTGGACGTCATGTTCCGATCTCATCACGAGGCACCGACAGTGCCCCGCCGCGACATGGGATCGCCGCGCCCCGGCATCGGCCAGACTGGCGGGATGGACCCGGAACTGGCCCAACGAATGCTCGATGTGGTGGCGGCGATCCCGCCCGGCCGGGTGTCGACCTACGGCGATGTGGCCGCCAGGGCCGGCAGCCGATCCCCCCGGCTGGCCGGCTTCGTGCTGGCCAATCTGGCCGATCAGGACACGCCCTGGCATCGGGTGCTGCGCAGCGACGGCACGCCCGCCCCGCAGCTGGCCGCCGAGCAGCTGGCCCGGCTGCGGGCCGAGGGTGTGCTGGCCACGGACGGGCGGGTGAATCTGCGGCGATACCGCTGGGCGGACGGTTGACCACGCACTTGTTCCCATGTCCGTTTTTCATCCACAACCGGACGATGACCGTGGTCCCGGGCCCGGATTGCGACCACCGTGTCGGACATGGACGAGCTCGGCGGTCAACCCCGCATCCGAATCAGCGGCCCCAGCGGACTTCTCGCGGCGGTGCCCAACTCGTTGGGTTTCCACCCGACGGACAGCCTCGTGCTGATGTGTTTCGCCGGCGACCGACCGGCGCTCGGGCCGGTCGCCCGGGTCGACCTGCCGCGCGGCCGCGACCGCGACCTGGTCCGGTACCTCACCGGAACCGCGTTGACCCACGCGGACTGCGTCGTGGTGGTCTGCTACCCGCGCCGACGTCGGCGTCCGGCCATCCTGGACGACCTGCTCACCGAGTTGAGGTCGGGCGGTGTCGGGGTGATGAATGCCCTGATCGTGCACGCGGGACGGGTCTGGGAGGCACCCGAGGCCCGCCCGTTGCGACTGGCCGACAGCACCGCGGTGCCCGGCCACAACGACCCGACGGTCCGGGCGCTGGCCGCCGAGAACGCACTGTCCGGACGGGTCGTCCTGGCCTCCCGGGAGCAACTACGCGCGTCGATCGCCGGTCCGCGCGGCGGCCGTCGGCAGGCGGCGGAACAGGCGATCTCCGCGGTGGCCGAGGGGCGTTGCGCGGATCTGCCGGATCGGGACGATGTCGCGGCAGCC
The DNA here is from genome assembly GCA_044867945.1 of Nakamurella sp. GTDB lineage: Bacteria > Actinomycetota > Actinomycetes > Mycobacteriales > Nakamurellaceae > Nakamurella. The sequence continues at coordinate 12,634 of JBIOVW010000760.1, forward strand.
GACCGGCTCGACCCCTCGACCGACGCCCTCGACCCGCCGGGCTACCTGGTGCCGCTGCCCGACCGGATCCACCGGGTGATCGACTGCGCGCTGGCCGAGGCGACCGGCCGGGGTGCGGTCGATGTGCGGCTCGCTGCCGAACTGGCAGTGGCCTGCCTGGATCGGCCGGTGCGCGACGGCGTTCTGATGCGCGGCGTGTTCGAACTCGACCGGAGCTGGTTGTCGATGCTGATCTCGTGCGCGACCTGGACGCCGGATCCATACGCCGCGGGCATCTGCGCGGTGCTGGCCACGATCGCGTACCGCCACGGTGAGGGCGCCCTGGCCCAGGTCAGCGCCGATCGGTGCCTGCGGGCCGAACCCGGCAATGAGCTGATCCACCTGCTGCTCGGCACCATGTCGGCCGGGGCGCCGCCGGACGTGCTCGATGGCATGCTGCTGCCGCCGGAGGAGTTCGCCGCAGAGTTGGCCGCCGAGTTCGCCGCCCTCCAGCACCTGGAAGACGACCTTGAATTCGCCGACTTCGAGTGCAGGGACGAACTCGACGGCGAGGACGGCAGTGCGGTCGCCTGACCCCCGCGGCAGCACTGAACAGCGCGGTCCCAGAGCGGGTCACCGGAGGAAACGGTCGACCCGTTCCGCGGTGGACAGGATGACGACCAGGTGGTCGGCCGGGGTGCGCGGGTGCGCCAGACTCACCGCGAGCCGGAAGAGCACGGCGCGGCGCACCAACTGCGGCCAGTCCGGACCGTCGGCCCAGTCGTCGAGCAGTTCGATCGGCGCGTCACCCCGGCAGACGGCGTCCACGGCCAGCACGCCGATCGCCCACGCCGCGGGTCGCCAGTACGGGGTCACGGCGATCACCGCCGGGTCGGCGTCGCCTGCGAACAGCACGTGGGGATACAGGTTGCCGTGCACGATCTGATTCGGCGCTGCGACCGGGCGACGGAGCGCCGCCAGTTCGCGGTACACGGTCGCCCCGTGTCCGTGTCCGAGCCGGCCGTCGGTGTCCAGCACCTCGCCCCAGGCAAGCCGATCTGCCCAACTGAACAGGTCCGTCCGCTCACGCAGGAAGCGCGGCACCGGCACGTCCGCGACGGCCGCGTGCAATGCCTGGCCGGCTCGCCGCATCTCGTCGAACCGCGGCGCGGGACCTCCGGACACGAACCGGTGCGCCGTCCACCCGGAGACCACCCAGCGACCGTCGGTCGACCGCACCGGTCGCGCGACCCGCACACCCGGCACCGGCCGTTGCTCGAACACGCCCGCCAGCCAGCTCGCTTCGGCGGGGTCGTCCACGGGCTTGATCACGGTGTTCCCCGCGCGCCACGACCTGTCCTGTCCGCCGGCCAGCGGCGCAGGCTCGCCGACCGGGGCGTTGAACGCCGTCAGCACGTGATCGGGGGGCCGCCTGCGGGCCACCGGCAGCAACTCGTCCAGCCGGTGGTCGTCGACATCGGTCGGAACACCACCGGACAGTCGCTCATCCGGCCGCGCGGTCACCAGCCGACGGTACCGGGCGAGCGGCGGGGATGCCCGCATCGCGCGCCGATGGGCTCGGCGGGCACTTGCGGTCGCTAGTAGGTCGGCAGGCTCGGGTCCACCTGCTTGATCCAGGCCAGTACTCCGCCGCCGACGTGCACCGCGTCGCCGAACCCGGCCTTGTGCAGAACGGCGAGCGCCTCCGCGGATCGGGCGCCGGACTTGCAGTGCAGCACCAGCGGTTTGTCCAACGGCAACGATGACAGCGCCTCGCCCGAGACGATGTCGCCCTTGGGGATGAGGACCGAACCGGGGATGGAGACGATCTCGTACTCGTTCTGCTCCCGGACGTCGACCAGCAGGAAGTCGTCACCGGCCTCGATCCTGGCCTTCAGGTCGCGGGCCGAGATCGTGTGATTGGCCGCCGCCTCGGCGGCCTCGTCGGTCAGGGTGCCGCAGAAGGCGTCGTAGTCGATCAGCCCGGTGATCGGCTCACCGGCCGGGTCCTTGCGGATCTTCACCGTGCGATAGGTCATCTCCAACGCGTCGTACACCATCAGGCGGCCCAGCAGTGGCTCGCCGATGCCGGTGATCAGCTTGATCGCCTCGGTGACCATGACCGATCCGATCGAGGCGCACAGCACACCGAGCACGCCTCCCTCGGCGCACGACGGCACCATCCCCGGAGGCGGCGGCTCCGGGTAGAGGTCGCGGTACTGCGGACCGTACTCGGCCCAGAACACGCTGACCTGACCCTCGAACCGAAAGATGGAGCCCCACACGTACGGCTTGCCCAGCAGCACGCAGGCGTCGTTGACCAGGTAGCGCGTGGCGAAGTTGTCGGTGCCGTCCAGGACCAGGTCGTACGGCTCGAAGATGTCGAGGGCGTTACCCGAGTCCAGCCGCTCCGTATGCAGATGCACCGTGACGTAGGGGTTGATTTCGGCGATCGACTCGGCGGCGGAGACCGCCTTGGACTTGC
>JBIOVW010000761.1:0-12876 GCA_044867945.1 Nakamurella sp.
CCGGATGAACTGGAGATCCCGGCCGACCTGCAGTTCGATCTTGCGGCTGGTGGCCTCGCCGTCCCAGCGGGCGACGGTTTCGTCGATGATCCCGGTGATGTTCCGGGCGTGGTTGCGGGCGACGTAACCGGCGACGTCGGCAACCCAGCCGTCCACTTTCGCAGTCAGCTCCGGGTCCTCCTGCAGCCGTCGGCCGAAGCCCAGCAATCCCTTGGTCACCGACCGGCGCAGCGGCGAGTCCGGGTCCTCGGCGGCCCGCAGCAGCGACTCCTTCATCGACTGCCAGGCGCTGGCCGCCAGCGAGCGGACCTCCGCGTTGCCGACGACCTGGTCCTTGATCGCCTCGGCCCGTTCGATAGTCGCCTCGTCGTGCTGCAGATCCTGGGCGAACTCGTCCAGGAACTTGTCCAACGACAGGCGCAGCTGGTGCTGCGGATCGTCCTTGACGGCCCGGGCGAAGTTCAGCACCTCGTTGTAGATCCGGTCGGCGACGATGTCATCGAGGAACCGGGGCGACCAGGACGGCGCCCGCTGGGAGACGACCCGGGACACGGCCGTGTAGTTGTCCCGGATCCACTCGTAGCAGCGCTCGGCGACCATGTCGACGAACGGGTGGTGGTCGCCGCGGGCGAACACCTCGGCGGAGATCCGGCCGAGCGGCGGCCCGATCTTTGTTTCCGCGATCTTGCGGCGGGCCAGCGATTCCAGCAGGTCGGCGACGTGGTCGTCGGACAGGACGTTGCTGATGCCCCGCACTGCGGACGCCAGCTCCGCGGTCACCCGCTCCGCGGACTCCGGCCGAGCGAGATACTCACCGACCCGCTTGGCCACCGAGAACGCGGCCAGCTTCTCCCGCACCACCGATTCGGACATGAAGTTGGTGGCCACGAACTCCGACAGCGACGAGCCGATCGCGTCCTTGCGGGTCGGGATGATCGCGGTGTGCGGGATGGGCAGGCCCAGCGGCCGCCGGAACAGGGCGGTGACCGCGAACCAGTCGGCCAGCGCACCGACCATGCCCGCCTCCGCCATCGCCCGCACGTACCCGAGCCATGGGTAGCGGTCCTCCAGCAGGGAGGTGATCACGAAGATCACCGCCATCAGCACCAGCGCGCCGGTGGCGATGGCCTTCATCCGGCGCAGGGCCTGCCGCTTGATCTCGTCCGACGGACTGAGCACCTCGCCGGTGAAGGCGGCCGGGCGGGGGGCGGAGGCGGATCCGCGAGGCACCGGTGGCGGGCCGAGGGCCGGGCGGGTCGACTCCGATTCGGTCATGCTCATGTGGGCCATTGTTCCTCGCAGCGGCCGCCGCGCGATGGCGATCGCGTCCGTCACGCGGGCACGCGGTAGGAATAGCCCATGACTGTGGCCTCGGACCGGCGCAGGTCCTCCCGCTGGGCGGACCCCCTGGTGGCGCGGCTGCGGCCGTACACCACGACGATCTTCGCCGAGATGTCGGCGCTGGCCCTGCGGACCGGGTCGATCAACCTGGGTCAGGGCTTCCCGGACACCGACGGCCCGCCGTCGGTGCTGGAGGCCGCCCGGCAGGCGATCGCGGACGGCGTCAACCAGTACCCGCCGGGCCCGGGCATCCCGGAACTGCGGCAGGCCATCGCGTTCGCCCGGGAACGGGACCACGGGCAGGTCTTCGATCCCGACGCCGAGGTGCTGGTGACGGTGGGGGCGACCGAAGCCCTGGCGGCCGCAGTGCTCGGGCTGATCGAACCCGGTGACGAGGTGCTGCTGATCGAACCGCACTACGACTCGTACCCGCCGATCGTCGCGATGGCCGGCGGGCGGCACCGGTCGGTGCCGCTCCGGCCCGACGCAACGGGCCGGTTCTCGCTCGATGCGGACGAGGTCGCGGCCGCGATCGGGCCGGACACGCGGATGATGATCGTGAACTCGCCGCACAACCCGACCGGCACGGTGCTGACTCGCGAGGAACTGGCGGGGTTGGCCCGGTTGGCCGTGACGCACGACCTGGTCGTGCTGACCGACGAGGTGTACGAATACCTGATCTTCGACGGCGTGCCGCACCTGCCGTTGGCGAGGTTCGACGGGATGGCCGAGCGGACCCTGACCATCTCCAGCGCGGGCAAGTCGTTCAGCACCACGGGCTGGAAGATCGGCTGGGCCTGCGGGCCGGCGCCGCTGGTCGCGGCGGTGCGGGCGGCCAAGCAGTTCCTCACCTATGTCGGCGGGGCGCCGTTCCAGCCGGCGGTGGCTCACGCGCTGCGGCACGAGATGGACTGGGTCGCCGGGTTGCGGGACAGCCTGCAGAGCAAGCGTGACCGGCTGTGTGCGGGGCTGGCATCGGCGGGATTCGGCGTCTGCCGTCCGCAGGGCACCTACTTCGTGATGACCGACATCCGACCGCTCGGCGCCGTCGACGGCATGCAGTTCTGCCTCGACCTGCCGGAACGGGCCGGGGTGGTGGCGATCCCGGACGAGGTGTTTCACGATGACCCTGCGGACGGCAAGCCGTTCGTCCGGTTCGCGTTCTGCAAGCGCGACGAGGTCATCGACGCGGCCGTCGACCGGCTGGCGGCCCTGCGGTGATCGACCGCATCGCCTCCCTGTTGGCCGGTGCGCCGGTGATCGACGGGCACAACGACATCGCCTGGGCGATCCGCAAGCAGGTCGCCTACGACCTGGACCGGCGCGACATCGCCGAGCTGCAGCCAACCCTGCACACCGACATCCCGCGGCTGCGGGCCGGCGGGGTCGGCGCACAGTTCTTCTCCGTGTACGTACCGGGGACGATGCCGGGCGGGGCGGCGGTGACCGCCACCCTCGAGCAGATCGACTGTGTCGCCCGGATCGTCGCCCGGTACCCCGAGACGTTCGTGGCGGCCCGGACCGCCGCCCAGGTCCGGGCGATCATCGCGTCCGGGCGCATCGCCGCCCTGCTCGGCGCGGAGGGGGGGCACAGCATCGACTGCTCGCTCGGCACGCTGCGCATGCTGCGTCGGCTGGGTGTCGCGTACATGACGCTGACCCACAACCAGAACGTGCCGTGGGCCGACTCGGCCACGGACGTCGCCGCCGTCGGCGGGCTGAGCGACTTCGGCCGCCAGGTTGTCGGCGAGATGAACCGGATCGGCATGCTTGTCGACATCTCCCACGTCGCACCGTCGACGATGCATGCGGCACTGGACGTCTCGTCCGCGCCGGTGATCTTCTCGCACTCGTCGTGCCGGGCGTTGACCGAGCATCCGCGGAACGTCCCGGACGAGGTGCTGACCAGGCTGGCCGCGGGCGGCGGCCTGCTGATGGTGACGTTCGTGCCGTACTTCGTGTCCCAGGAGTGCGCCGACCACGCCGCCGCGGAGGACGCCCGGCGACACGAGTTGGGTCTGGACAAGGTGACGGTCTACACCGAGCACGACGGAGAGCACCTGGACCCGGCTGCGGTGGCCGAGCTGGAGCGGTGGCGGGTGGAGCATCCGGCGCCGGCGGCGACGCTGGCCCAGGTGGCCGACCACGTCGAGCACGCCCGCGAGGTTGCCGGGGTCGCACACATCGGACTCGGCGGGGACTACGACGGGGTGGAGAGCCTGCCCGAGGGTCTGGCCGATGTGTCCTGCTACCCCGCGTTGCTGACCGAACTGGCCGATCGGGGCTGGTCCGACACCGACCTGGCCGCCCTCACTTCCGGCAACATCCTGCGGGTGCTGCAGGCCGCCGAGGACATCGCCGATCCCGGCTTCGGCGCCTGAGCGAGGCTTGCCGAGCGAAGCATCAATACAGCGGCGGCCTTCTTGACGGAGCGACCGAGCTTGCGAGGTGCTTCGTAAGAAGGGCGGCATGAGCTGCATCGAGTGTGCAATGGGTGCCCTGAAAACCCGCCGGTTGAGGGCATCTTCTGCACACCCGAGTCGGCGCGGGGTCAGCCTCCGACCGCCGTGCGCATGGTGAGCTGCTGCCCCGACTCGTCCAGGTCCAGCGCCACCCGAACGACGCCCAGGTCGGCGATGTCGCCGATATGGGTCCCGCCGCATGGAATGCGCGCCGTCCCCTCGGGCAGTTCGCACACCCATTCGCGCAGATCCGTCAGGCCCCGTCCCTTGGCTTCGACCCGGACGCGGCCGCCGGTGGCGACCCACCCGGCAAGGGTGGCGTTGACGGTGTCGGCGAGCGCCGGCAGGTCCTCGACCAGGCCGGCCGGGTCGAAGCCGCTCTTGCGCAGGCTGCGGCCGAGCCGGTATTCGTCCACCGACCCAAAGCGCCCGATCCGTGACGAGACGATCGCCGACCCGTCGAAGTCGGGACCGCCCAGGCTGTCCATCCGGGACGTCCTGCGCCAGCGGCCGGCCAGCGCGGCGTTCAGGGCCAGCGCCGCAAGGTGACAGCCGGTGTGACCGGCCGAAAGGGCCGCCCGATGCCCGGCGTCGACGGCCAGCGTCACCTCCTCGCCTTCGGCGGGGTCGAGCGCGTCGGGGTCGAGCGCGTGCACGACGACGAACGTCCAGCCGGGCTCGCCGCGCCGGACGGGAATGCCGGACGCGAGGTGCATTGCCGCACCGTCGGTCGCGCCCAGCACGCAGTCCAGTACCTCCGCGGTTGCGGCACCGATCGTCACCGTGCCGCGGTCCGGCCCCTGGTCGGGCCAGCCGTGGTCCACCGGGTGGAACGGGGTGCGGTCGGTGACCAGGTATCGGTGTCCGTCTCGGTCCGTCACCGACTGCAGGGTCGCCCGCTCGGTGAGGGAGCCGGTCGGGAACGTGACGAGGGTTTCGGTCCGGGGCAGCGACATGCCGGCCATTGTCCACATGGCGAAATCGATCACCGGTTGCCACGTCCGCCGGACCGGAGTAGACAAGGCGTGCACACCGGGCAGCGCGACGCGGAGGTCTCCTGACCGAACCGGAACGCCCCGCCCGGGTGCGGCCGAGGAACGGGATCGGACGGTACGGCGACGGGCGACCGGCGCTCCCCCGACGTGACATCGGATGCGGGTCCGGGCTCGACCCTCGGCGCGGCGGGCGGACGTCGCGCGGCCGGCACAACCGGTCGGCAGCGACGGGACCGGCGGTCACACCGGCGCCCGGCCGTGAGCGCAACGTCGCGCTCACTCCGGGTCCCCCACCGCAACGGCGGGGCCCCGCAGAGCTGCTGCGCCGGGCCCCGCTCCGGCTCGCGCGGTGCGCTGGGTCGGCGCGTCGCTCGACCGCGTGCCTGTCCCGCCTCCGGGCTACCGTCGGGTTCGACGGCCCGACGGGCCCGCGGACAGGAGTGCATCGATGCGCATCGCGATGGCCAACGACCACGCCGGATACCCGATGAAATCGCAGATCAAGGCGTGGCTCACCGAGCAGGGGCACGAGGTCGTCGACTTCGGCACGCACAACGAGGACGCCTGTGACCTCCCGGACTTCGCCCACCCGGCGGCGTTGGCGGTGGGTCGCGGCGAGGTCGACCGGGCCATCCTGGTCGACGGTGTGGGCTACGGCAGCGCGATGATCGCGAACAAGGTCCGCGGCGTGTTCGCGGCCGTCTGTCAGGACCCGTTCTGCGCGGAGCTGGCCCGCTCCCACTCGGACACCAATGCCCTGTGCCTCGGCGGCAAGATCATCGGACCGGCGCTCGCGATGGAGGTCGTCCGGGTGTGGATGACCACCGGCTGGCTGGGCGCGCCCGGCGCCCCGGGTGGTGACGAAAAGTACCGCAGGCGGGTGGAGAAGGTCATCGCGATCGACGCCCGCGGGCTGCGTGATCTGGCCGGGGCTGCGGTGGACGCGTCGGGGGGCTGATGCGCCGGTTCGTCGTCGGCCTCCTGCTGGCCCTGCTCACGCCGGCCGCCTGCACGGCCGGGCCGTCCGGGTCGACGGACTCGACGGTCCCGGCTTCCGCGTCGGTGTCGCCATCGGGGCCGATCGCACCGTCGACCACACCGGAGAGTTCGGCCTCGTCATCGGTTCGGTCCGGGCCATCGGTGTCGTCCGGTTCGCCGCCGCCACCCGATAGCTCCGGCAGTTCCTCACAGACGCCGACCGCCGAGCTTCCGCCGGCGGCGGCGATCATCACACCGACCACGACGGAGTTCTCCGGCACGGTGCGCGAGATCGATCCGGGCCTGGCCGCGCGGATGGCGTCCAGCTGGCGGGCGGGCTGCCCGGTCCCGTTGGCCGACCTGCGCTACCTGACCCTGACCTACCGGGGATTCGACGGTGCGGACCACCAGGGCGAGCTGGTGGTGGCCGCCACGGTCGCCGACGATGTCGTCGCGGTCTTCCGACAGCTCTACGCGGACCGATACCCCATCGGGTCGATGCGGCTCGTCGACGATTTCGGCGGGGACGACAACGCGTCGATGTCGGCGAACAACACGTCGGCGTTCAACTGCCGTCCGGTGACCGGCGGCGGCGGGTTTTCCGAGCACTCCTACGGCACGGCCATCGACGTCAACCCGGTGCAGAACCCGTACGTGAGCGGGTCGACGGTGCTGCCCGCCGAGGGTCGCGCGTATGTTGACCGGCCGAACTCACTCGGGGTGATCCACGACGGCGACGAGGTGATGCGGTCGTTCGCCGGACACGGCTTCTCCTGGGGCGGCGACTGGCGCGGTCCGATCGACTACCAGCACTTCTCCATGTCCGGTCGCTGACTCATCAGCGACCGAACCGCCGACGGCTGACCCGCTGGCTGCGGGCCTGGCTGGTGGTCTCGACGAACGCGATGACGCCGCCGACGGCCAGGAACGTGCCGGGGACGACCAGTAGCAGCTTGCCCCAGCCGCCGGCGATGTCGGGCGTCACGCCGATCAGCGCCATGGTCACGCCGACGGCGATGACCAGCACCGCGACCGCCCGGATCACCCACTCCCGGGTGGTGGTCGCCTTCCTGGTGGGCTTCACCGGTGGTGCGGCCGCCGGCCGGCTGTACCGCTTCTTCTTCGAGGTCATCGCTCGATCCCGGCGAACGTCGGCCGGCGGACGTCACGTCGGTCATCCAACATCAGGCCAGTATCCGTCAGCCGAACCCCAGTCGGCCGGTAGCGAAGGCGCGTCCACCCACCGGAAACCGTCCCCGCTCGACGGCGTCACCGGAGGTGCCGTTCAGCGCCCCGACACCATCGATTTGCCACATTCGGCCCTGCGTGATCGATTCAGAAGGGCACAAGGTGGCAAATCGAGCTCGACGGTCGGGCGGCGGCCGAACGGTCCGACCGACCGGTCACGGTGCAGCCCGATCCCGTCGCAACCGGCGACAATGGCCGCATGCAGCTGCCCGTCATGCCCCCGGTCGCGCCCATGCTGGCCAAGTCGGTGCCGGACATCCCGACCGGCGACCTGTCCTACGAGCCGAAGTGGGACGGATTCCGGTCGATCGTGTTCCGGGACGGCGACGATGTGGAGATCGGCTCGCGCAACGAGAAGCCGATGACGCGCTACTTCCCCGAACTGGTGGAGGCGATCAAGGCGAACCTGCCGGAGCGATGCGTCATCGACGGGGAGATCGTGGTGGTGATCGGCGACCGCCTGGAGTTCGAGGTGCTCCAGCAGCGCATCCACCCGGCGGCCAGCCGGGTGAAGCTCCTCTCGCAGCAAACGCCGGCCAGTTTCGTCGGCTTCGACCTGCTCGCGCTGGACGGCACCGACTTCACCGGACGACCGTTCGCCGAGCGAAGGGCCGGCTTGGAGCAGGCGATGGATTCGGCCGCCGCGCCGGTCCATCTCACTCCGGCCACCCGCGACGCCGGGTTGGCCGCGGACTGGTTCAACCAGTTCGAGGGGGCCGGGCTCGACGGGATCGTGGCCAAGCCACTGGCCGGTACCTACCAGCCGGACAAGCGAACCATGTTCAAGATCAAGCATCAGCGCACCGCGGACTGCGTGGTCGCCGGGTACCGGGTGCACAAGAGCGGACCGGACAGCATCGGATCGCTGCTGCTCGGCCTGTACACCGAGGCCGGCGACCTGGCCTCGGTCGGCGTCATCGGCGCGTTCCTGGCCGCCCGCCGAAAGGCGCTGTTCACCGAACTGCAGCCGCTGGTCACCACCTTCGACGACCATCCGTGGAACTGGGCCAAGCTCGACGAGAACGCCACCCGGCACCCCCGAAGCTCCGAGTACAGCCGGTGGAACGTGGGCAAGGACCTGTCCTTCGTGCCGCTGCGGCCGGAGCGGGTGGTCGAGGTGCGGTACGAGCACATGGAGGGCACCCGGTTCCGGCACACGGCGCAGTTCAACCGGTGGCGGCCGGACCGGGACCCGCGGTCCTGCACCTACGAACAGCTCGAGGAGCCGGTGAAATACGACCTCGCGGACATCCTGGGTCGCTGAGCCCGGCCGCGGGCCGACAGTCAGCCTGCGGGCGGGATCAATGCGCCGTCCCACTCCGCCAGCGGCGCCGAATGCCGATGCCAACCGACCTGCCGTGGATGCCCCGGCAGGGCCACCCGGCCGTTCGCCCACAGCAGCGCCGCCCATGGCTCGGCATCCGCAGGCGCCCACGGAAAGAGCCGGCGCAGCACGGCGCCGCTGAGCACCTCGGACGGCTCGTACTCCAGTCCGAGGCCGAGGGCGGCGTCCCGAGTGTGCACCAGGATCTCGTCGCACGCCATCGCCGCGAAGCCGGAGGCGTCGGCCAACCCGTCCGGATGGAATCCCCGCCGGCCGGGGGTGACCCCGTCGACCACGTGGCCGAGCACGGACCCGAACACGGTGACGGTCTCGATCAGGCTGCCCGGGTCGTTTGTGGGGCGGACCCGCAGGTCCATGGTGTTCAGTTCGGCCGGGCCGGCCGCCAGGTCGGTGGCGTACCAGAGCAGGACCTCACTGATGTGCGCGACGACCTCGCGCACCGACCAGGTCAGCTCCGGGATCGGCCGATCCCAGTCCAGGTCCACGGTCCCGGTCAAGAAGGTCGTGCTCGATCGGGTCGCCTGCCGGATGCTCGTGCCGTCCATCGGGTCATTGTCGACGAACGGTCCGACACTGACGTCCGGTGCCTCATTCGGCGTCCGGCGCCTTGTACTGCGCCCACCGGCGCGGCGGCCGGGGCGGTGCGGGCAACCCGGTATCCCGGGACGGTTGGACCCGCTTGGGTTCCCCGGGCATCTTCGGGTATTCGGGGGGGTACGGCAGGTCGCCGAGATCCCGGTCGGCCTCGTCCTTGGCGGACAACTCCAGCGCGGGTTCCAACGAGAACGCGTGCTCGGCGACGCCCGCGTGCAGGTCGCCGACGGCGGCGAACCGCTCGGGCATCGTGGTGATGTCGAAGTCGTTCGGGGCGACGTCGTCCACCTCGTCCCAGCGCAGCGGCGCCGACACGGTTGCCCGGGGGTTCGCCCGCACCGAGTAGGCAGAGGCGATCGTGCGGTCCCGGGCCATCTGGTTGAAGTCGATGAAGATCCGCTCGCCCCGCTCCTCCTTCCACCAGCTCATCGTCACCTGGTCGGGGATACGGCGCTCCAGTTCGCGGCCGATCGCGATGACGGCGCGCCGGGCCTGCACGAAGGTCCACCGCGGCTCGATCGGCACGTACACGTGCAGGCCGCGGCCCCCCGAGGACTTGGGGAAGCCCTGCAGCCCGAGCTCCTCGAGCAGCGCCCGCAGCTCGTGCGAGACCCGGGCGGCGTCGGCGAAGTCCGTTCCCGGTTGCGGATCCAGGTCGATCCGCAGCTGGTCAGGGTGGTCGGGCTCGGCCCGGCGCACCGGCCAGGGGTGGAACGTCAGGGTGCCCAGGTTCGCGCAGTAGGCGACCACGGCCAGTTGGGTCGGGCACACCTCGTCCGCGGTGCGCCCGCTGGGAAAGGTGATGGTCGCGGTCTGCACGTAGTCGGGGGCGCCCTGCGGCACCCGCTTCTGGTAGAAGGCGTCTCCCCGGTTGTCGGCCCGGGTGGACAGTTTGGCCCCCTCGAAGACACCGGCCGGCCAGCGCTCCAGCGTGGTCGGCCGCTCGTACAGGGCGCCTAGGATCCCGGCGCCGACGGCCAGGAAGTAGTGCACGACGTCGAGCTTGGTCAGCCCCCGCTCGGCGAAGTAGACCTTGTCCGGGTTGCTGATCCGGACCGGCCTGCCGTCAACATCAAGTTCGACCGCCGGTGTCGTTCGTGCCATGCGGGCAAGGTACCCGCCGCCTCCGACAAGGGACCCACTCCTTACCCGGCCGTAAGGAATGGTCGGGAACGAGCTCCCGCGGCGCGGTGTTGGACCAGGTATGACAATCAACCGCATGAAGTCCGACAACATCAGGTCCGACAAGGTCTACGACGTCGCCAAGACCGACGAGCAGTGGCGGGCCGAGCTGAGCCCGCAGGAGTACCAGGTGCTGCGCCAGGCCGGCACCGAGCGGCCGTTCTCCAGCCCCTACGAGACGGACGAGACGGTGGGCGTGTACCGGTGCCGCGGTTGCGGCAACGAGTTGTTCCGCAGCGAGCACAAGTTCGACGCGCACTGTGGGTGGCCGGCTTTCTACACGCCGCTGGCCCAGGACCGGGTGGAACTCATCGAGGACCGGTCGAGTTTCATGACCCGCACCGAGGTCCGCTGCGCGACCTGCGGCTCGCACCTGGGTCACGTGTTCAGCGGTGAGGGCTACCCGACCCCGACGAACGACCGGTACTGCATCAACGGCGTCTCGCTGACGCTGGAACCCGCCGCCGGCTGACTTCAGCTCACCTGCCGGGCGAGACCGTCCAGCAGCCGCTCAACCGACCAGGTGAACTGGTCGGTGGAGATCCAGCCCGCGGCAACCTCCTTCGTCGCAGCCGACAGCGGCCAGTCTGCGGGGTCGAGAAACTCAAGGGCGGCACGTCGGCCGGCCACCCGCTCGGCCTCGGGGGCGAGCGGCGGGCGGGCGTCGGTCTCCGCGACCTCGAGCGCGACGAACCCCACCACCTGCACGATCAGCGCATAGGTCCCCCGCGCGGCGTCGTCCGAGGGCAGGCCGGCGTCGCGCAGGGCCCCGATGAGCCGCTCCCCGATGAGCACCGCGGACGGGCCGTCCATCGGGGCGCTCATCATCAGCGCGGCCACCGCTGGATGCCGCAGCACAACGGCCCGTAAGGAAAGCCCGTACTGCCGGATCCGGTCCCGCCATCGGTCCGGTGGTCCGGCCAACAGGTCGATGTCGGATTCGGCGAACACCCGCTCGACGACCTCACGTTCCAGCGCCGCCCGGCTGGCCACGTAGGTATAGACCGCGTTGGGGTTCACCCCCAGCCGTCCGGCCACCGCACGGATCGAGAGCGCCTCCGGGCCGCCGTCGTCGAGCAGCTGCATCGCCACGTCGACGACCTGGGCCCGCTCGAGACTGCGCCGCGGGCCGGGCCGCCGGCGAGGCGCTTGCGGGCCGCGCTCCGCCGTTGCCACTGCACCACCCCCTCCATTCCGGTCGACCGGATTCCCCACCCATCTTCGGCCATCGCCCGGGACTGCCTCTTGACGTCGTCCCGTCCCGGTAATACTGTACTGTGTACATGATTTGTACACCGTACAGAAAGGTGGATCCGATGACCGTCACCCACGTCGGCACCCCCATCCAGACCCGCTCCGCGCCGGGCCGCACCGCCGCCCTTCTCATCGCGGGCGCGGTCGTGGTCAATCTGGCGTTCCTGGGATTGGGTTCGGTGTTCGACTACCCCGACGTGCTCAACCAGCCTCCGGCGGACGTGCTGGTCCGGTTTCACGACAACCAGCTGGTCATCGCCGGGCTGTTCCTGCTGCTGGCGGCGGGCGCGGCCCTGCTGGCGCCGATCGCGATCGCGGTCTCGAGGCTCGGCACCGGCCGGGCGCTGCGGGCCTCCCGGGTAGTCGGGATCGCCGCCGCGGCGGTGCAGGTGATCGGGCTGCTGCGGTGGCCGCTGGTCGTGCCGTTCCTGGCCGGCAGCGCCCCCGATTCCTCGGCCGCCACCACCTTCGACACGCTCAACCAGGTCCTTGGCACCGTCGTCGGTGAGACCGTCGGGTACGCGCTGACCGCGACCTGGACCGTGCTGGTCTGCATCGGGCTGCACCGGGTCCTGCTGGGTCGGGTGCTGACCGCGCTCGGGATGCTGGCGGCGTTGCTCATCGCGGTGGGCACGGTCGAGCCGCTGGAGGTGCCGCCGGCCGGGCTCGCCAACTTCGTCGGCTACCTGGTGTGGAGCGCGTGGCTGGTCGCGGTCGCGGTCACGCTCCTTGCCCGCCGCCGGGCCGCCTGACCCGACCGGCCGTCGGACAGGGAAGGATGCGGGCATGTCCCCCGACGACACCTACACCCACGGCCACCACGAGAGCGTGCTGCGCTCACACAGCATGCGGTCCGTCGAGAACTCCGCCGGCTACCTGATCCCGCGGCTGACTCCCGGGTTGTCGGTGCTGGACATCGGGTGCGGTCCGGGCACGATAACGCTGGGTGTGGCCGGCCGGGTCGCGCCGGGCCGGGTGATCGGCATCGACCGGGAACCCGGTCCGCTGGCCGCCGCCCGGGCGGCCGCGGACGAGAAGGGCCTGACGAATGTCGGTTTCGCGGTCGGAGACGCCTACGCCCTTGATTTTCCAGATGACAGCTTCGACGTCGTGCACGCCCACCAGGTGCTGCAACATCTGACCGATCCGGTCGCCGCGCTGGTCGAGATGCGGCGGGTCTGCAGGTCCGGCGGCGTGGTGGCGGTGCGGGACGCCGACTACGCCGCGATGACCTGGCATCCGGCCGATCCGCGGCTGGACCGCTGGCTGGACGTCTACCAGCGCGTCACCCGGCACAACGACGCGGAGCCGAATGCCGGCCGGATGCTCAAGTCGTGGGTGCTGGCCGCCGGGTTCACCGAACTGACCTGCTCCGCCTCGGCCTGGTGCTTCGCAACGGACGACGAGCGGACCTGGTGGGCCGGGACCTGGGCGCAGCGGGTGATCGAATCCGCCCTGGCCGAACAGGCGGTGGCCG
>JBIOVW010000762.1:0-15318 GCA_044867945.1 Nakamurella sp.
CGCCGGATCACCGTCTGATCCCGGAACGACGAAGGCCGCGATCCATCCCGGATCGCGGCCTTCGCCGTCGGTGCTGCGATCAGGCGGGACCCGGCACCCTGAACGGCAACTTGGCACCGGCGGACTGGGCCGCCAGGGCCATGAAGTAGGTCAGCGCGGCGGTGGTGACCACCGCGATGAAGACGCCGAACCCCGGGCCGTGCGAATAGCCGGTGTACCCGAGCGCGGAACCCCCGTACAGGAACGTCTGGATCATGACGACCAGCATCAGCACGAACGAACCGGCCGCTGCGTACACGAGCCAATCGGGCCTGATCTGGTTCGGCTTGATCACGCCGAACACCTGCAACCCGTGGACGACGCCGACCGCGACCGCGAGCAGGACCGGCAGCCACCACCAGAGCGACCAGCCGTTCAGCGACACCGTGAATTCGAGAATCGTCCCTGTCCCGGTCACCGACCAGAACGGGAAGAAGCTCGCGATCAGGGTCAGCAGAGCGGCTCCGAGAACGCCCCATCCGGCGATCGTCACCTTCGACATGTCGAAGCTCGGTCCGGACGTGGCCATCGGCGGCGGGTAGGCGCCAGGGGCACCGGGATACCCCTGCTGACCCCCGGCGGGTCCGTAGGCCCCGGACTGGCCGCCCGGCGGTCCGTAGACCCCCGGCTGGCCTCCCGGCGGACCGTAGGCCCCCGGCGGACCGTAGCCCCCGGGCGGACCGTAACCCTCGGGGGGACCGTAGGCACCGGGGGGACCTCCTGGCGGCCCGTAGGCCCCGGGTGGCGGGTACCCCGGCTGCTGATAGCCGGGTGGCTGGCCCTGCTGGTACCCGGGAGGCGGCCCCTGCGGGTAGCCCGGCGGCGGGCCCTGGTACCCCGGCGGCGGTCCCTGCTGGTAGTCCTGGGGCGGGGGCTGGTATCCGGGAGGAGGCCCCTGCGGGTAGCCCGGCGGCGGCCCCTGGGGCGCGCCCTGCTGATAGCCGGGCGGGTACGCGGTCGGCGGGGGTGACCCGGGCGGCTGCGACAGGTACTGAGTGGTCGGTGGTGGCGCCGAATCCGACGACGGCGGGCCGGTGGGGATCGGGCCGGTCGAGCCGTGCCCGGTGGCGTCGTCACTCCCGCCGGCTCCGGGCGGGCCGGACGGAGCCCCTGCGTCTGGCTGTTCGCCCGAAGGGTGCGAGCCTCCGGGAGGTGGTTGGGACACGGTCGGACCTCCTGGTCGGTAACGATGCGGCCGGGCGTGGAATCCGCGCACGGCTCACTCACGACGGTAGCTCCGGGGACCGGTCATCGGTAGCGGACACGCGTGCCGTGCGGTCACACCCGCGGCTCGGACCAGCAGTTTCGCCCGTACCCGGGCAGCGGGCCAGACGTTCGCGCCGTTGCTCTAGCGAGTGTGCTCATCCGCCGGCGAACGGCGGGAGCACGTCCAACGCCTGGCCGTCCCGAACCGGGGTGGACACCCCGTGCACGGCCACTTCGTCGAGCAGAAAGGAACAGCGGGGCAGCACCCTGGCCAGGTCCGGGCCATGGCGGACGGTGATCTCGGTGACCACGGCGCCCACGGTGGTGGCGAGATCTCCCTTGTCCCCGTCCGGCTCGACCGAGCCCACCTGCAGGGTCTCCTCGGTGACACCGGCGGCCGTTCGGGCCGCCGCGAAATACCTGACCGTCACCCGCACCGTCGACAAGGGGTGGTGCTCAGCCACCGATCGCACTCATCGGCCGGTCGGGTTGCAGGAACGACGGGTCATTGATGCCGTGCCCCGGCAGTTTGCCCCAGGTCGTGGACCGCCACACCTGCGCGATCCGTTCGTCCGAGCCGCCGCCGCGCACGATCGCGCGCAGGTCGGTCTCGCCCCGGGAGAAGAGGCAGGTGCGGATCTGCCCATCGGCGGTGAGCCGGGTCCGGTCACAGTCACCGCAGAACGGGCGGGTCACCGAGGCGATGATGCCGACGGTCGCCGGCCCGCCGTTCACCCGGAACAACTCGGCCGGCGCGCCGGCACGGTCGCCCTCGTCGGGAGTCAGCTCGAACCGAGCGGACAACCGGTCCAGGATCTCGTCGGCGGTGACCATCCGATCGCGCGACCACACATGGCCGGCGTCCAGGGGCATCTGCTCGATGAATCGGAGCCGATAGCCGTGGTCGAGGCTGAACTGCAGCAGGTCGGGTGCCTCGTGCTCGTTCACGCCGCGCATCAGCACCGTGTTGATCTTCACCGGGGTCAGGCCGGCCGCGGCTGCGGCGGCCAGCGCGGCGAGCACGTCCGGCAGCCGACGCCGGCGGGTGAGCCGTTCGAAGGTGTCGGCGTCCAGTGAGTCCAGAGAGATGTTGATCCGGTCGAGGCCGGCGTCGACGAACTGCCCGGCGCGGCGGGCCAGCCCGATGCCGTTGGTGGTCAGTGAGATCTCCGGCCGCGGGAGGAGCGCGCCGACCCGGGCGATGATGTCGGGCAACCCCTTGCGCAGCAGGGGTTCTCCGCCGGTGAAGCGGATCTCCTCGATGCCCAGCCGCTGCACCGCGACGGTGATCACCCGGACCAGCTCGTCGTCGGACAGCAGCTCGTCGGTGGGCTGCCAGTTCAGTCCTTCGGCCGGCATGCAGTAGGTGCAGCGCAGGTTGCACCGGTCGGTCAGCGACACCCGAAGATCGCGGGCCCGGCGGCCGTGCTTGTCGATCAGGAACGGCGAGTCGGCACGGTCGCTCAGATCGGCCTGGGTAGGCGTGCCCGCAACACCCACGCGTGGGATACCCAGGGCAATCGCGGTCACTCAGTCACAGTAACCGCGGGAGTCGATCCTCGGCGAATGGGTGGGCGAATGAGTCATAGTGGAGTGGGGTGCAAGGAGGAAACGCCGTGCGCGAGGTGCTGGCCGATCTGCTCCGCTGGTGGAGCGCGGGCGAGACGGTCGGAATGGGCACGGTCACCGGCACCTTCCGGTCCGCCCCCCGCCCGCCCGGCGCGGCCATGCTCGTCGGCCCGGACGGCACCGCGGTTGGGTCGGTCTCCGGCGGGTGCGTCGAGGGCGCGGTGTACGAACTGGCCCAGAGCGTGGTGGCCTCCGGGGTGCCGGTGCCGCAACGGTACGGAGTGTCCGACGACGACGCCTTCTCGGTCGGGCTGACCTGCGGCGGCATCATCGACGTGTTCGTCGAAGCGGTGTCGGCGCAGACGTTCCCGGAGTTCGGCAAGCTGGCCGCATCGATCCGGGCGGGTGAGCCGGTCGCGGTGGCAACGGTGACGACCGGTCGTGCCGACCGGATCGGCCGGCACCTGGTGATCTGGACGGCCGACGTGGCCGGCGGCCTGGGCAGTGAGCGGCTGGACGCAGCGGTGCGCGACGACGCCCGTGGGCTGCTGGCCAGCGGCCGGACCGCGACCCTGACCTACGGCCCGGACGGGGAACGGCGCGGCGAGGGCCTGTCGGTGTTCGTGTCCTCGTTCGCGCCCGCACCGCGGATGCTGGTGTTCGGGGCCATCGACTTCGCGGCCGCGGTCGCCCGGATCGGCTCTTTCCTCGGCTACCGAGTGACCGTGTGTGACGCCCGGCCGGTGTTCGCCACCGCCCGCCGATTCCCGGACGCCGACGAGGTCATCGTCGACTGGCCGCACCGGTACCTGCGGACGCAGGTCGAGGTGGGCGCATTGGACGGCCGGACGGTGATCTGCGTCCTCACCCACGACCCGAAGTTCGATGTCCCGGTGCTGGCGGACGCGTTGAGGCTGCCCGTCGCGTACGTGGGGGCGATGGGCTCGCGGGCGACGCATGACGACCGACTGGCCCGGTTGCGGGCGGCCGGCCTGAGCGACGAACAACTCGAACGGTTGGCCTCGCCGATCGGCCTCGACCTGGGGGCGCGCACCCCGGAGGAGACGGCGGTCTCGATCGCCGCGGAGATCGTCGCGCGCCGCTGGGCCGGAGCCGGCCGGCCGCTGTCCAGGACCGCCGGCGCGATCCACCACACACACCCGCTGGCCGAAACACTCAGCGGGTCGACCCGAGGATCCGGCTGATCGCGCGACCGGCCAGCTGTACGGCCGGGACCATCCGGTTCTGTTCGCGTCGGGTGCTCGCGGTGACCAGACCCAAGGCCGCCACCACCCGGTCCGATCGGTCGAAGACCGGCACGGCCACCGAACTGGAACCGGGCGTCATCTCCTCGTGGGTGGTGGCGTACCCACGCTCGACGATCTGCTGTAGCTGGCGCCGCAGGTGCCTGGCATCCACTGTGGTGCGCGCCGTGTGCCGGGTCAGCTTGAGCAGGACGCGTTCCTGCAGTTCGGCACCTCCGTGGGCGAGCAGCACCTTGCCGACGCCGGTGGCGTGCAGCGGCAGCCGGGCCCCCGGCCGACTGACCACCGGCACCGCCCGACGGCCGGAGATCCGGTCGATGTAAAGGGCGCGATCGTCGTCCAGCACCGCGATGTGCACGTTCTCGCCGGTGGTTGCGGACAGGTCCTGCATGAAGGGCAACGCGGTGGCCCGCAGCTCCCGGGAGACCGCGGTGAGCGACCCGAGCATCCAGATCCGGCGGCCGATCTCGTACCGGCCGTCGGCACCGCGGGTCAGCCCCTCCCAGGCGACGAGTTCGGCGACCAGCCGGTGGGTGGTCGACAGCGGCAGGCCGGTGGCGACCGAGATCTCGGTCAGGGTGCGCCGGGCGTGCTGGGGGTCGAACGTACCGAGCACGTCCAGCGCCTTGGAGGTCACGCTGCGGCTCGGTCGCTCGGTGGCCGTCACCGGGACAGCTTGCCCCGGCGCGCCGGGCGGATCCGGGAGGTTCCGACGGATGGAAGCGCCGACACCGGTGCCCGTGCCGATGGATCGCTGGCAACCCTCACTCACACGCCTTCGCGAGCGATCAACCGACCGGCGCGGGCGGCGGCGCGCAGGGCGGAGTGATCGGACCGTTCGCGTCGCGGAGGCCTCCACCAGCCGGGCGATCAGGTCGTGCGCGACGTCGACGTTCTGACCCCAGGCCGGCAGGTGTTCTTCCGCCGGAATGATCAGCGGCGGCTCGTTGCGGAACTGCACATGACCGTCGAACTGTTGTGCACAATTTCCGCTACGCATGATTGCTGTCCCGGAAACGGGCCCTGGTCACGTCGGCACTGAACTGCTCGACGATCCCGCGGATACACGCGCGCCGCGCCACCCATTCGTGCGGTCATGCCGACCTCTCGTACGATCCTCCCCCTCGAACGCGCCGCCGGTCACTCGGCGACTGGAACTCGCTGGTCCTGATCCCGCTGCCGGTCTGGGGCCCCGCCGTCCTGCTCGCCGCCTCGGGCTACTACCGGCACACCCGCGGCGTGTGCGCCCGACGCGGACGCGGGTCGGCAGTCGATGCTCCTGGCTCGCTCTCGAGGAACCGTTCGACCACCCAACGAGCCGCACTTGGCCTGCTTGAAATGGGCGAACTTGGACCTGGCGGACGGTCCATTCGGCGACGTAATTTCGGGTTGTCGCGGGCGCAACACGCCGCCGAACCGACAAATCCGGGCCGCCGGCCGTCGCGCACGAGGCCGGCGGCGCTGCGGGCCTCCGGCGTCTGGCTCGGAACCAGCCAGAACCGGCACACACACCCCAACCACACCCTGGAGGAACTGCTGATGTCCAACATGTCCGTCCATCTCGATCTCGAGCTGCTTGCCCTCGACCTCGATGGTCACCTCACACAGCCCGGCGACCCGGACTGGGACCAGACCCGGCAGGCCTGGAACCTTGCCGTCGACCAGCAGCCGGTGGCGGTCGCGACGGCCACGTCGGTGCGCGACGTCCGGACGGTGGTGTCCGTGGCCAAGCGCGCCGGGCTACGGGTGGCCGCGCAGTCGACCGGCCACAATGCCTCACCGATGGGCGACCTCGCGGGCACGATCCTGCTACGGCTGTCGGAGATGCGAGGCGTTTCGGTCGACCCGTCCAAACGGGTGGCGCGGGTGGAGGGCGGTGCCCAGTGGAGCGATGTCACCTCGTCCGCGGCGAAGCACGGGTTGGCCGCTCTGGCCGGTTCGTCCGGCGACGTCGGCGTGGCCGGCTACACGCTCGGCGGCGGGGTGAGCTGGCTCGCCCGATCCCACGGGTTGGCGCTCAACCATGTGAGGGCGTTCGAGGTCATGACCGCCGACGGGGAGATGCGCCGGGTGGACGCCGAGAACGATCCCGACCTGTTCTGGGCGCTGCGTGGTGGCGGCGGCAGTTTCGCCGTGGTTACCGCGGTGGAGTTCGCCCTGTTCCCGATCCACGAGGTGTACGCCGGCGCGCTGTTCTTCCCCTTGGAGCGCGCCAGAGAGGTGCTGAACGCCTGGGCCCGCTGGACGGACACCGCACCCGCCGAGGTCACCTCGATCGGCCGGCTCATCCGATTCCCCGATCTTCCGGACCTGCCGCCGGAGTTGTCAGGGAATTCCTACGCCGTGGTCGAGGCGGCGACCACCCTCGACCCCGCTGCTGCCGATGATCTGCTCGCCCCGCTGCGAGCGCTCGGACCGTCGACCGACACGTTCGCGACCATCCCGGTGGAGCAGCTCGACCAACTGAACATGGATCCACCTGCGCCCGTGCCGATCTACGGTGACGGGTGGCTGCAGACGGAGCTGAGCACCGAGGCGGTCGAGGCGATCGTGCAGGCGGTCGGCCCGGGCATCGACACGCCCCTGCTGGCCGTCGACCTGCGCCACCTTGGTGCCGCTCTCACGCCGGGCCGCGGTGCCGGCGCGGTCGACGGGTTGCCCGGCGCGTTCCTGGGCTTCGCCATCGGGATCACACCCGAGCCCCAGTCCGTCCCGCCCGTGCGAGCGGCGGTCACAGCATTCCTGGACGCGCTCGTGCCGTGGCGCGCGCAGGGCATGTACATCAACTTCGCCGAGCAGCCGAGCGACGTGAGCTCGTTCTACGACCCGCTCACCTGGGCCCGACTCCGGGCGGTCAAGGCGGCCTACGATCCCGACGATCTGATCCGGAGCAATCACCCGGTGCCTCCCGCCTGAAGGTCAGAGTGAGGGCACCGAGTTCGCCGTCAGCGGTCGAACACCGACCAGCAGATTCCGTTGCGTCACCGCTGGACGATGCAGTACTTGGACATCTACGACGTCTCGGCTGACGTCACACCCAGGGCTATCGAGCGGAACAAGAGGATCGCCATCGAGTGGCCGGGATACAGCGGCCCGACGACCGCCTGTAGCAGTCACTCACTCCGTTCCGGTCTGTTGCCCGTGGTCCGCGGACCGGGCCATTTACAACGCCGGGTCTGCCTGCTCCGCGGTCAGCTGGATGCGTCGGCGATGGTGGCGCTCAGCTCGGCGACGGCCATGGGGACGTCGGGGGTGGCGATGCCGCCGAACCCGACGATGAGGCCGGATGTTGGCTCGGTGAAGTGGTAGCTCGTCCGAAGTGAGGTGATGCGAGTGTTGCGCCGGTCGGCGGCGGCGTGGAGTAGGTCGTCGGGCGGGAGATCGGGATTCACCAGCGTGATGTGCAGACCGGCCCGAGAAGGCAGGATCTGGAAACCGGTCGGCAACATGTCCCTGAGTGCGCTCGACATACGTTGGAATCGTTCGGCGTAGGCGATGCGTGCCCGCCGCAGGTGGCGGTCCAGATGTCCGGCGGTGATCAGCGCCTCCAGGCCCGACTGGGTCACCTCGGGTGGGCACCAATCGATGACCTGCCGGATTGCGCAGAGCGCCGGGATCAGCGACGGCGGTGCGACCAGGAAGCCGAGCCGGAGCGCCGGAGACAGGGATTTGCTGAACGTGCCGACGTAGATAACGCGGCCGTCGGAGTCGAGGCGCTGGAGGGGCTCGAGCGGGCGGGCGGTCCGGCGCAGCTCACTGTCGTAGTCGTCCTCGAGGATGGCGGCACCTGCGCGGGATGCCCAGTGCAGCAGTTCGAGCCGGCGCGACCGGGCCAGCACCGGACCCAGCGGGTATTGGTGCGACGGGGTCACGTAGACCAACCGCGCCCGCGAGGGGATGGCGTCGACGACGATGCCGTGCTGGTCGACCGGTACGCCGACGACCCGGAGTCCGTGGCTGCGTAGCAACGCGACGACCGGCGGATAGCCGGGTTCCTCGACGGCGACCACCGATCCCGGGTCGACCAGGACCCGCGTCACGAGGTCCACCGCATGGCCGGCGCCGGAGGTGACGATGATCTCGGCGGGCCTGGCGGCGACGCCGCGCGATCGGGTCACCCAGCCGGCCAGTGCCTCACGAAGGGCAGGGCTTCCGGCCGGATCGCCGTACTGCTGCGGTGGGTGATCGAGCGGGCGAGCCAAGCACCGCCGCCACACCGTCGTCGGGAACAGGCTCCGATCGACGCTGCCCGGTCGCAGATCGAATCGGCCCGCGGCGCCGGGATGTTGGTCGTAGCGGGTCACCGCGGCGGCGCGCGCGGTCGGTGCCAGCGCAGAGGCCGGGCGTCGGCGGCGGACGGGCCTCGGCACGGCACTGACGACACTTCCACCCCCGGCACGGCCTTCGGCATATCCCTCGGCGACCAACCGGCTGTAGGCATCGGTGACCGTCGAACGCGACACCCGAAGATCGGCGGCGACGCTCCGCGTCGCGCCCAACCGGTCGCCTGGAGCCAGCTGCCCCTCGACGATCGCGCTCCGCAGCTGCTCGTACAGTTGCACGCTCATCGGCCGACCGTCGTTCGGATCGAGGAACAGCTCCATCCATCGAACCGTACGTGGAATGCGCCATCGAGAACCTTTGTCCTCCACGGGGGAGCAATCGTGACTCTCCAGAATGAGGTGAAAGCGACTCCTCTCTAGGCGGCTCCCATGATGAGGTCGGCGGCTCGCCAGGCGAGCGCGGTGACCGGTCCGTTGAGGTTGCCGGAGATCATGACCGGGAACACGGAGGCGTCGATGACGCGCAGGTCCCGTACGCCGCGCACTCGCAGGGTCGGGTCGACGACGTCGGTCTGGTCGGGGCCCATGGCGCAGGTGCCGATGGTGTGATAGCCGCAGCCGCCGGTGGTCAGGGCGGCGTCGATGATGTCGTCGTCGGTCTGCACGCTCGAGCCGGGGAGAGTCTCGTGGTCGATGTGGCCGGCGAGCGGGGCGGTGGCGATCAGGCGTCGCATGATGTGGAGCGCGCCGATCGAGACGTTGCGGTCGTGCTCGGTGGCGAGGTAGTTCGGGTCGATCTCGAGCGGCGCGTCCGGTTGGGCGGAGGTGATGCCGAGCCGGCCTTCGCTGTCGGGTCGCAGGCAATATCCGATGGTCATCATGCCGGGCTCGGGCTCGATCTGGATGGGTTCGCCGGGCCTGAGGGGTTGGATGGAGAAAGGCGAGACTTGGATCTGGACGTCGGGTCGGTCGAGTCGCGGATCGGTCTTGGCGAATCCGATGAGATCGCACGGGGGCGCTGCCAGCGGGCCGCCGCGCGTGTCCACGTACTCCTGAGCCGCGCGGGCCTGGCCGGCAGCGGTGCTGAGCTGGGTGTTGTAGCCGAGGTCCGTGGTCAGCCGGGTCTGCAGGGTGAGGACGCGGTGCTCGCGCAGCCGGGCACCGACGTTGGGACTCTCCACCACGACATCGACGCCGGCCGAGCGCAGGGTCTCGGCCGGACCGATCCCGGACAGCTGCAGGATCTTCGGCGTGGCGATGGCTCCGGCCGACAAGATCACCTCCCGGGCCGCGTGCGCTTCGACGGCGTCCTCGTTGCTGCGCCCGCGGACGCCGGCAGCCCGTCCGTTCTCGATGATCACTTGGTCGATCACGGTGTCGACGGCGACGGTCAGGTTGGGCCGGTGGGTGACCGGGTGGAGGAACGCGTGAGCGGCGCTGACCCGGTGGCCGTCGCGGACGGTGGCGGTGGCGTGGCCGATCCGTTCCTCGTCGATCTGATTGAGGTCGGCGGTGCGGCGCCAGCCGAGCCGGGTACCGGCCGTGAGCACGTCCTCGAGAAGTGGATCGGCCCGCTCGACGGTCGAGACCTGCAGCGGTCCACCATTGCCGCGTTCGGCGGACCCGCCGAGGGAGTGGTCCTCGATTGTGCGGAACACCGGCAGGATGTCGGACCAGCCCCAGCCGGGGTTGCCGAGGCTTTCCAGCGTGTCCCAGTCGGCGCGGGATCCCCGGCTGTAGACCATGCCGTTGATGGCGCTGGACCCGCCCAGGGTCTTGCCGCGGACCCAGTGCTCGGTTTGCTGCGCTGGGCCGAACGGCCGGACGGGGTAATGCCAGGCCGTCCCCGGATCCCCCAATAGCTGCCCGAAGCCGCCGGGCATGGCGATCAAGGGGTTCACGTCCCGGCCGCCGGCCTCGATGAGCAGCACGTGGACGACCGGGTCGGCGGATAGTCGCTGGGCCAGCACGCAGCCCGCCGGTCCGGCGCCGACGATGATGTAGTCGAACTTCGGCATGGGTAGTAGTTTCAGTCCTTAACTTAATCGAGGGGATGTGTGCTCGCTCCGCCAGCGACCGACCTCATACGCAGCTCCAGCGCAGACAGTTGTCCAGCTCGTCGCAGATCCGGAAGATCGTGACGCGATCAGGCGTCGCGGAGCGGCCCAGCGTCAGGCACCGCTGATGCGCCTCGGCCGGTGGTGCTGCGACGAAGGTGTGGCCACCGGCGACTGCCACCATGGCACCTGCGGCGGTCCGGTCCTGGGCGGTGCGGTTGGTCGTACCTTGTCCTGATTCTGGAACAGGGTGCTCGACGCCTCACGGGCGTACGCCGCCCAGAACCGTCGGCGGTCCGTCCAACATCTCCACGGTGATCCGCCCGCACGCACACCGGCGGTAGCCGACCACACCGTGTGAGGTCGGATGCTGCGAGAGGAGGGTGCCGGAGGCGAGCGGACGGCGGCAGTCGACACACGATGCGCGTGTGATCGGTCCTGACATCAGCAGTTCCTCCAGGGGTGGTTGGTGTGTGTGCCGGTTCTGGCTGGTTCCGAGCCAGACGCCGGAGGCCCGCAGCGCCGCCGGCCCCGTGCGACGCTCGGCGGCCGGGATTTGTCGGTTGGGCGGCGTTTTGCGCCCGTGACAACCCGACACTACGTCTCCGAATGGACCGTCCACCAGGTCCAAGTTCGCCCATTTCAAGCAGGCCAAGTGCGGCTCGTTGGGTGGTCGAGCGGTTCGTCGAGAGCGAGCCAAGCATCGACTGCCGACCCGCGCCACCAGCGGCGAGTCCTACCGTCTGCTTCGTGGTGGATCCAGTGGACTGGCAGCAACTGATCGACTCCGGGGCGTTGTCCGTGCTGGAGGGGCCGGTGACGCGATTCGGCTCTCGAGGAGATGCCCAGTCCGTCTGCGTACAAGATCCAGACGGCACCGTCGTCGAACTGCGCTGGTACCCAGCGGATCTGTCAGCGTGAGCGGGCTCGGTTCCGGCCGTCCGCGTGACCCGGCGATCGACGAGGCGGTAGTGCAGGCCGCGGTTGAGGCTCTTCGCGAGTGCGGCTACTCCGGGTTTGCGCTGGAAAAGGTCGCTGCGCGAGCCCATACCACGAAAGCCTCGATCCGGCGCCGCTGGCCGACCCGCCAACGGCTTGTCATCTGCGCACTTGCGTCGTTGCTGGACCAGCCACCTGTCCCCGATACCGGCTGCACCCGCTGCGACTTGACCCGGGTGGTGCGGTTGCTGTCCGAGACGCTGCACGATCGGCTCCCAGTCGGGATTCTGGCGCCTCTGGTCGCGGACTGCGTAGGTGATGCCGATCTCAGTGAGCAGCTGGAGACCGCGCTGGTGCGGCCAAGCCGGCACGCCGCCACGAAGGTGATCATGCGCGCCGTCGAGAGAGGCGATGTGCGGGCCGATGTCGATCCGGACCTGCTCGTCGACCTGTTGGCATCAGTGGTCTACCGCCGGGCGATGTTCATCGATCCACCCATCGACAGACCTGCGGCCCGCCGACTGGTCGACGTCGTCTTGCGCGGCGTGGCCGTCGACTTCGAGGAGTTGGTACGCATCAGCGAGCAGCCCGCGCACCGGCGCCACCACGCACGCTGACCGTCTTCGAACGGAGCCCGTTCCTTCTGACGCCGCCGACCCACCAGACCTGGTCACTCGACTCCACCACAGTCGGGCCTCGCGCGTCACATCGAATCTCGCCGCGCAGTTTGCGCATTTCGGTGCCTTCGTCGGCACGGGGGAGTTGGGGGGTTGGTCATAGTGCGGGCGCGCCGGGCGTGGTGCGACGGTCGGGGCGGCGTCCCCTCGATAACCCGACTGGCGGGCGGCGTCGGATGCACCGGGTCAGTGTGCTGCCGGTCGGATGCCGTCGGCCACGCCGGCCCACCCCAAGACGCGAGGGACCGGCGACCGCTGCGCACGGTCGCCGGCCCCATGGCGTGATTCCCGCGGGTCGTCCGAGCTTGCGAGTGGCGCAATTCAGCGCCGTCCTCGTCCGGTCAGGAGGCGGTGTTCGGCACCCCGGCCTCGCCCAGCTCGTGGGCCAGCTCCTTCTCGTCGTCCTCGGACAGTGAGGTCTTCAGCAGCTTGCCGCCGAATTTGCTCATCCGGTCGGCGAACTTGTCTTCGGTGATCTTCGAGGCCATGATCACGACCGCCGCGTTGCCGGGCTCCAACAGGGCGTTGACCTGCGAGCGGAACTCGTCGTTGATGCCGGACTTGCCGAGCTTGCCGAACAGCGCCCCCATCAGGCCACCGAGCGCGAGCCCGAAAAACGGTACGAAGAACAGCAGGCCGATGAGCATGCCCCAGAGCGCCCCCGACGCGGCACTCATCCCGACGATCTTCTGCGGGGTCTCGACGTGGCTCTTGCCCTCGGCGTCGACGTTCACGATGGCCAGGCCCTGCAGTTCGACGACGAAGTCGCCCTGCATCGATAGGACCTCGTTGTAGGCCGTTGTCGCCTGGTCATGGTTGTCGTAGCCGATGACGATCAGCTCGGACATGGTCTCCTCCTGGAGCGGTCGAAGATCGGGACCGGTGCCGAGGAGCCGTGCGAGCACGGCCCGACCTCGGCGTCGGGGCGGCCGGCGCGGCCGAATTCCCGGTCCGCGCCGCCATTCGATCTAAGCACAGCCGGCACGGGTGGCCCGTCATGCGAGGAGGGTGACCCGACGGCCCATCAGCGCCTCTATGACGAAGCGTGACAGTGGGGTACTCTGCGTAATCGGACGTGTGCGCACAGTCAATGGTCGCTGCGCCGCCCCGTCCGTCGGGGCAAGGGGGTTGACATGCGCAACGGTGCCACGTCGAACACAATCTGGCAGCCGGTTACCCGTGTGCTGGTGTGGGACGAGGCCGGTGCCTCCCGCTCGATCGTGCCGGACGTCGCCCGGTCGATGCCGTCGGCGGTCGTCGATCAGGTCACCGATGTCGACGACCTGCTGCAGCGTGTGCGGGCGTCGTCACCGGATCTGGTCCTGGTGACCGTCCGGAGCCGTGGGGAACCCGGCGTGACCGTCGTCGCACGCGTCCATGCCGCGTGTCCGCACGCCCGGATCGTGGCCATGGGAAGCAGGGCGGACGCCGCGGCCATGGGTCGGGCGGTCGCCGCCGGAGCCCGCGGGTTCGCCATCCTGGACGTCGACGGCGCGGCCCTCGCCGATCCTCGGCCGTCGGCCGCCGGGCTGGTCGGTGGTTCGCGGAATCCGGTCCCGCGGTCGCCCGTCACGGTCGCGGTGACCGAACGTGAGTTGCAGATTCTGCGTGGAATGACCGACGGGTACTCCAATCTCGAGATCGCCAGGCAGCTCTTCGTGTCCGAGGACACGGTCAAGACCCACGCGCGGCGGCTGTTCCGCAAGCTCGGCGCGAATGACCGGGCGCACGCCGTCGCGCTCGGCATGCGGTACGAGCTGGTGGCCTGACCGCGGCCGGACCCGAGTTCCGCAGGTCGCCGGCGACCGCGTCCTGGGCAGTGCGTCGGCCGTGGGCGCGGAAGATCCGGTCGCGCTGGGCGACATCATGTTCCGCGAACTCTGGCCAGGCAACGACCCCTACCGCAGCGGGCGGATCCCGCGGAACATCCGCTCGCGCCAGGGCGACATCTTGTTCCGAAGGCCGACAGCGTCTGCGTACGAACGGATCAGTGCCGGAGGGTAGGAGGGGGTCGGGCCGATTGCGTAATGTCCCGCGTTCGACGACGGACGTCGAGTTGGCACCACCGCACGGGGCAGTTGTCCCTATGTCCGAAACCCATCCACATTCGGGTGAGACATGTCGATGGAGTGTCACCGCGGCCCTTGACTTGTTGTATGCAGCCTTGGCTCTCGCTCTGCACGGCGGATTCGATGCGGTGTTGTCCTGCCAGCAGGGCCTGATCCGGCGCGATCAGGCCCTGGCCGCAGGCTTCGCCGAGGCGACGGTGGACTCCCTGGTCGCTCGCCGCCGGTGGAAGCGCGTCCTGCCGCGAACGTATGTCGTGGGTGCTGATCCGACCGATCCCGAAGTGCGGATCAGGGCTGGATGGCTGTGGGCGGGCGAGGACTCGGTGGTCGGCGGGCAGGCCGCAGCCTGGTGGCTCGGGCTGGACTCCACTGCGCCGGAGGTGGTGCGGATCTACGTACCGCCGCGACGACGGATGATTTCGCGACCCGGAGACCAGGTGGTGCGGTGCCTGGTACCGGCCGTAGACGCCGTCGAGCACCGCCGAGTCCTGGTCACCTCGGCCGCCCGAACGTGCCTCGACCTTGCCCGGCTCGACCTTCCGGATCGGCTCGACACCGCGCTGCGCACCCGCAAGGTCACCCAGGCCCAGCTCGACGCGGCACTGGCTGCAGCTCGAGGCTCCCGTGGGCAAACCTCCGCGCGCCGAGCCCGCGTCGCCGTTGCGGACAGCCCGTGGTCGCATCCTGAACGCGCGCTGCACGCTTTGTGCCGGCGAGTCAGGATCAGCGGGTGGACGGGCAACTCGCCGATCATTCTGCCCAGTGGACGGAAATTCGGTGACCTGGTCTTCGAGGACGCCATGCTGGTGGTCGAGGTTGCCGGTCGCCGAAACCACGGTACGGCAGCAGCTTTCGATGCCGATCGGGTGCGGCAGAACGAGTTGGTGGAGCAGGGCTGGACGGTCTTGAGTTTCACCCCGGCACAGATCGCCGACGACCCGTCATACGTGACCGACACCATCGCCAGGACACTCGACCGACTGCGCGCCGAGTGACCCGGCCACACCAGGGCGCCACTCCTGTGTCCGGGTGCACCGGTGCCTTGCAGCGGCCTGGAAATGCGTGGCCACGGTGCACTCGACCAGAGCAAACCCGGTCGGCGAAGGATGCCGAACCTCATCGCCATGAAGGCAACCGTTCGGGGCGTCGGGAACGGGGGCCGTCGGGAACGGCGGACGTCGGGAACGGCGGCCGTCGGGAACCAGATTGCAGCC
>JBIOVW010000763.1:0-3903 GCA_044867945.1 Nakamurella sp.
CGCAGGGGCGTGTGCGTCGCTGACGCCCACAAAGACACTACGGTGCGGGATGCCGCTCGACGCTGGCGGGGTGCTTGCAGAGTGGTGGCCTGAGCCGCCTTCGCCCTAGCGATCCTTTGGGGCCCAACCTCTGACGCCAGTCTTGAGTTCTATGCGGCGGTTCCGAGTCGGGCGGCGTCGGTGTAGGCGTGGACGTGCCGGTCGATGGTGCGTGGCGCTTGGCGCAGTTCGAGGGGTGCGGGTGGGCTGTCAGCACCGATCAGGGGGCGCAGGAGGCGGTTGTGGACCTTGGTGTAGAAGATCGCCACGCGTTGCCCGTCGGGGGTCAGGTCGTAGGTGTTGCTGGCGGGTCGGCGTTCGATCAGCCCGTTGAGGCGTAGCCGTGCCAGGTCGTAGCTCATCTGGTTGACGGTGTAGGTGGCGCCCAGCAGGTGACTCACCAGGGCACGCAGGCTCCGGTTGGTGAATCCGAGGACGTTCAGGTTGACACACAGGGCGCCGAGCAGGGCCATGACCCGAGGATCTCCGAACCGTAGCGCGGGCGACCTCCTGCCATCCTCGGTGAGGGTGGACTGTGCGACCCGCTCAAAGGCTGGGCTCGCAAGGACACAACCCTGCCCGACACGTTCAGTATCGAGCAGGCGAGCGTTGACGGCACGGGCCTTGGCCTGTAGCTCGTCCAGGTGCTGCAGGCGGCGGTGGCAGCGCAGGTCGTTGGGGCAGTTGATCACGGTCTCGATCCGCAGGGCCCGCCCGTCTTTGAGGTACTGCTTGATGCGGGAGTGTTTGAAGAACGCGTTCACGGTCACGTCGGTGTCCCGGGTGATGACCTTCGTCTTGGGCTGGCAGTCCAGTTTGGGTCGGCGCCCACGCTTGGGTGGGCCGGTGAAGATCAACTCGACCTGCTCGGGCCGGCCGATATCCAGGTTGTCGACCACGAGGGCCTCGACGAAGGCGCGGGCGCGGCGGGGAGCGTCGAACACGATGGTGCGGGAGGTCTCGATCTGACGCATCGACAGCTCCCACCAGTACCCGCCGTCCCGGTCGTGCCCGGTCAACGGCACCGGCAGGATGCTCATCCAGCGCTGGAAGAACATGTGGATGGTTCCCGGACCGAGCCGGTCGCAGATCGCCTGCAGCCCGGCCGGATCATCACAGGAGGCGAACCCGTTGGACAGCTGCGTGTACCCGATCCCGGCGCGGCTGGCCTGGCGTTTGGCCCACTCGTGCCCGTTGACCCAGACCTTGACCGGGTACGGGAAGTACGCGCAGATCTTGATGAACGCCGGCCCGAAGTCTTCGTCCCAGATGTAGAAGTAGAAGCACGTGACACGCCGATCGGCCTTGTAGAACGAAAACCATGGGACACCGTTGGTGCGGTCCCGCTGCGCGGAGGCGTAGACGTTCTGGAACTCCTGCGCGTACCCGATCGCAGCGACCCCCGAGGTGCCGGTACGAGCCCGCGCGTCCAGGTGCGGGCGCATCACCTCGATCTTGCGGTCCCCGCGGGTGAACTTCACCAGCGGGATCTGGTTGGCGCGGGCGAAGGTGTCGACCGAGCGGCGGAACCGGGTGCCGATCCTCTCCATCACCGCCGGCGACGGGATCTTCAACCCCAAATGCTCGGTCATGAACGACACCACCTGCCCAGCCACCTGCAGCGAGGGCACGTACCCGTTCAAATAGATGCGGTCCAGGCACTCGATGTCCAACCCGACATGCCCCTCGAGCAGCTCACCGACCGTCACCGTCGCACCCATCCCCCCAGCGTGACCAAACAGGAGGCACCCGACCAGCCCCGCCCCTCGGCGGTCAGAGGCGAAGCCTCACTGGGTGGCTGGTGTCTTTCGCGCGTGGCGGTCCGCCATGTGAGGGGGCCGTTTCGGGAGAATCGTTGCGTTCACAGGGTTTCTCCGTCGGGGTGGGTGTAATGACGCTGGGTGTGGCTGACCCGCAGGGTGACCTGTTCGATGATCTGACCGGGTTCTGTGAGCGGACGCTGCCCGAGCGGTCGATCTATGTGCTGCTGGCCCGGGAACGTGACCGGCTCTTTCCGGACAGTGCGTTCGCGGATCTGTTCACCGACCGCGGCCGCCGGTCGGTGCCGCCGTCGGTGGTCGCCACGGTGATGGTGTTGCAGCGGTTGGAGGGCTGCTCGGACCGGGAGGCGGTCGAGCGGTTCTGTTTCGACTCCCGGTGGCGGTATGCGGCTGGGGTGGGGGGCTACGACACGGCCGGGCGGACCAGTTTCGCCCATACGGTGCTGGTGGACATGCGCGAGCGGTTGCGGGCATCGACGAATCCGGATCGGATCTTCGCGTCGGCGCTGGCGGTGGCCAGCGAGGCGGGGTTGGTGGGCCGTAAGCGGGCGGTGGATTCCACGCCGCTGTATGACGCGGTCGCCACGATGGACACGGTGACGCTGATCCGCTCGGCGATCCGATCGCTGCTGCGGGTCGTGGATCGTGCCTTGGCTGGGCAGTTGCGGGCCGCGATGTCGGGTCGGGATGACTATGTGAGCGTGGCCAAGCCGGTCATCGACTGGGAGGACCACTTGGCTCGGGAGGAGTTGATCGATGGCTGCGCGAAGGACGCGCGGGCCGCCCTGGCCGTGCTGGATGGGCGGGAGCTGGACCCGGCGGTCGAGCAGGCGGGCCGGCTGCTGGCCACGGTGGCCGGTCAAGACCTCGACGAAGGTGCCGACGGGGTGTTCCGGATCGCCCGGCGGGTGGCCAAGGATCGGGTGATCTCCACCGTCGATCCCGAAGCCCGGCACGGGCACAAGACGGCGGCCCGGGGCTTCGACGGGTACAAGGGTCACATCGCCGTTGACCCGGACTCGGAGATCATCACCGCGACCACGGTCACCCCGGGCAACACCGCCGACGGCGCTGTCGCCGAGGAGCTGATCGCCGACCTGCTGGGCGAGGGTGCGCGCGACCGGGGCCAGGCCGAGACGCCCGAGCAGCCAGCCGCCGCCGAGGTGTCCGCCGCCGAGGATGGTGACCAGCCGGTGATCAGCGGGCAGCCCGACGCCCCAACCGGCGCCGGCCGGGCCGCGCCTGACGGCGGCGGCGACGGCGGCGGCGATGAGCAGCCGGCGACGGTCTACGGCGACAACGCCTACGGCACCGGCGAGTTCCAAGACCTGCTCGACCAAGCCGGCATCGACTCCCGGTGCAAGAGCCAACGGCCCACCGCGGCGGGTGGCCTGTTCACCAAGGACGAGTTCACCGTCGACCTCGACTCGGACGCGGTGACCTGCCCGGCCGGGCACACCGCGCCGATCCGCCGCGGCCGTGATGGCGCAGGCATCGCCGGCTTCGGCGCGCTCTGCGCCGGCTGCCCGCTGCAGGCACGCTGCACCTCGGCCAGCAGCGGGCGCACCATCAGGGTGGGTGCCCACGAGTCGGCGTTGGCGCGTGCCCGCACCCGGCAGGCCGCGCCAAGCTGGCAGGCCGACTACCGAGCCACCCGACCCAAAGTCGAACGCAAGCTCGCGCACCTGATGCGCCGAAAGCACGGCGGGCGGCGGGCCCGGATGCGCGGGAAAGCCAAAATCGACGCCGACTTCCGACTTCTCGCCGCCGCCACCAACCTGGCCCGGTTGGCCGCGCTCGGCGCGCGTTCCACCGCGCTCGGATGGACCGCCGCGATCGCCTGACAATGACATAGGGACCGTCATGCACCGCCAAGCACACCCGCCGTCCGCACCACCTCGACACCCCACCAGCCCGATCCAAGCCCGCCGGTACGGCAACGGGCCTTCATCGGCCAGCAGCTCCCCTCGAGCCTCGCAAGCCACCCGTTTCACACCAGCCACCCAGTGAGGCTTCGCCTCTGACCGCCGAGGGGCGGGGCTGGTCGGGTGCCTCCTGTTTGGTCACGCTGGGGGGATGGGTG
>JBIOVW010000764.1:0-4926 GCA_044867945.1 Nakamurella sp.
ATGCCGTCGAGCCGGGCGCGCGCCGCCTTGCGGGTCAGATGAGCCGCCCGGCGGGACCGGCCCGCCAGCTCGGCCCGTTCGACCGCCCGATCCTGGTGCGCGACGAGCTCGCCGGCCTGCAGCAGGGTGCCGAGCAGGCTCCTCAGGTCGGCGTCGGTGCCGCACATCGCGACCGGATCGAGCAGCTTCGGCGGCTCGGACTCGACGTCCGGGACGAGCCGCCAGATGGCAGCCGACAGCCCACCCCAGATGGAGATGGTCGATTCCGGGCCGGTCGGGACCGCGTTGACCTCCGCGGAGAACAGGGGTACATCGGCCGGGACGTCCAGGTCGCGTTCCACCGTGTACTGGGTGGCGTGGTCCCGCACCTGACGGGCCGCCGTCAGCCCGTCGGGGTCGTCGGGCTGCAGCCACCGCGCGGCGGCGGCGGCCGCCGCGGCGGCCCCGAAATCGCGGGCGCGCAGGGCCTCCCCGGCCTGGCGCCGCCGGAACTCCGCCCACAGGGCGGCCACGGGATGGATCTCGATCTGCGTCGGCGTGACGATCATCGTGGTCAGCGCGGCGATCTCGGCCAGCAGCGCGGCTTCCGTCACCACCTGCACCGGCTGCGGGGCCGGGGGCGACGGGACGGGGCTGTCACCCGGATCGCCGCTGGGCCCCCGCAGCAGGTGGCCCTCCACGTCGAAGGACGTGCCCTTGCCGTTGGGGCCCCCGAGGCCGCCCGGGCCGCCGAGCCCGCCGCGTCCGGGCACCGCGAACCAGGTCGAGGTCGGCCCCGACAGGTTCGTCAGGCAGCGCACGGCGATGGTCCCGCCGGGCCCGCCGACCGCGCCCGGCAGGCCCTTGCCGCCCTTGCTGCCGACCAACTCGGGGAAGTCGGACGGGTCGGCGTTCGAGCAGGGGTCCAGCTCCGGGATGGGGTTGAAGTGCTGCTTGCACCAGCTGCGGGTCTCGTGCTTGCCGCGCAGGCCCTGCCCGCCCTGCTGGCCGTGGGATTCGGCGCCGCCGTCGATGAGCGTGCGGCACAGCACGGTCAGTGTGTGGCCGGGCGCCCCGGTTCGCGGTGGAATCCCCTGAACCTCGATCGGAGGTTCGATCTGGCCGGCGGTCGTCACGATTCCGGGATCTGCGACCGTGCCGTGCTTGAGCGTGAGCGGGGCCAACCCGGCGACGCCGGAGGAGATCGTGTCGGCGACCAGGACCACGTCGCGGTCGACGATCACCGCACCGGACAGCACGATCTGCCGGGCGACGATCGTCAGCGCGCCGGTGACGTCGCCGGTCGTGCGGGCGCTGATCCCGTCGATCAGGTTCTGGTCGAGGAAGACGGTGTCCCGCAGGTGCAGGAAGTACGAGTCGCAGGCAAGCTCGGGCATGGTCAGACCTCCGGAATGTCGGCGCGGGCGACGGTTTCGGCGAAGACGATCCGCCCGGCGGTGGTGTCGGTCAGCAGGGACAGGCCGTCCATCGTCTCCTCGACCACCACCCGCCCGGCCTCGATCTCGGCCATCGGGGGCTGCCCCGGATGCGACAGCAGCATGTTGGCCCGCAGGGCGGCCCCCAGGTTGCCGTGCGTCAGTTGCCAGCCGGTGATTCCGGCGTCGGAGGCCAGACCGGTGCCGGCGTCGAACGGGTCGGGGATCCAGCGTTCCTGACGCACGGTGAACGACGAGTTCGCGGCCTGCTTGCCGCTGACCTTCACCCGGATCCCGTTGCCGCCCTCCCGCTGGAAGGTGACGGTTCGGTCCGGCGGCAGCTGGGCGATGTCCGTCCCCACCACGGTCGAGACCTCCAGCCCGGGTAGCGATTCCGGTTGCCAGCGGACCAGACCGAGGCCGACGAACGGCCACGGCTCGGCGGTGACGCTGAGTCGGACATCGCAGTACCAGAGCTCACGGTCGGCGTCGAAGTGCACCCGATGACCCAGGATGAGCGCGTCGACCTCGTTGGCCCTGGCGTCCGGCAGCGCGAGCACCTCCTTGGCGACGACGCTGTCGGCGGCGAAGTTGGCCTCCACCAGATTCGTCGGGGGCGCGTCCGGTTGCAGCTCGAGCGGGTCCCCGCCCCATCGGCTGACCAGCGTCTCCAGCTTGTCGAAGTCACCGGGCTGCGGGGTGGTGGTGTGCAGAACGACGCCCAGCAGCTCGTTCTCGCCGGTGGTCTGCCAGCGGCGGTGCAGGTACACCCGCAGGCCGGCCGGGGTGCGGGTGCTGAAGAGCCGTCCGTCCAGGTCGATCCCGCGGGTCCACCGGAACAGCGGGATCACCGAGTGCACCACGGGCGGCGCGGGCCGCGCCCGGTTCGGGATCGAGATCGACACGCCCGCGGCGGCCGGCCGCTGCAGCGAACGGTCGTCCGGCGGCACGGGCGGGAAGTATTCCCGGAATCGAGTGGCCGCCCACGGTGTCACGGTGATCCGCCGGTGCCGGGAGTCGCCGAAGAGCTGGCTGACCTGGATCGTGTCGGTGGGCCCCCCGGCCCGATCGACGGTGGTCGATCCGATCCGCAACGTGCGCGCGGCGTCGACCAGCTCGCCGGCGCCGGGGTCGTCGATCTCCTGCCAGGTGGCCTCGATGTCGACCTGCGCGGTGGTGGGGCGGTGGCAGGCCACCTGCACCGTGGCGGTGTAGGACGGGGTGCCGGCGGCGATCACCGGGTGCACGGGCCCGACGATCTTCGGCGGCTCCGCGGGGGTGCGCACCGCGTGCACGATGGTGATCTCCTGCCGCGGGCTGAGTTCGGGCAACAGGCCGGTGGTGACGGTCTTGGTCGATGCGCCCAGGGTGTCCAGTTCGCGGAGCCGGTCGGCCCGGATGCTGCTGGCCAGCTCGACGGTGCCGGTGAACCCGGCTGGTACGTGCACCACCAGGGCGGGACGGCCGTTGTCGTCGACGACCTCCGCGCCGGCGGTGGGTCGCAGCCTGGTGGCGGGCCGGACGACGAGCCGGATCGGTTGCACCTCCGGCCATCCGGGACCGCCGTAGGATGCGACGACCGGTCCGGGGGCGCCGGGGAACCCGATGAGCGAGACGCCCGCGGCGATCGGGTCGGCCAGGTAGGGCAGCTCGAGCTTGTCGGTGTCGTGGATGACGTACGCCCCGTTGGGCAGGGCCTGGCCGCGGGGGATCGGCAGGGTGACCGGGGGCGGGGCGGCGGGATTGTTGGTGACGACGGCGATGCCTTTCGCCGGCACCGGGGCGCCGTCCCGGCCGGGCACCAGCGGGTCCAGGAAGGAACCCTGTTCGCGCCGGGCGAGGGCGAACATCTCGTCCCGGATGCCCTGGTTGCCGCGGTTGTTGCCGTAGGCGGCGTCGAACACCCCGTGCCGTTCGGCCAGCGCCATGGATGCGTTGGGCGGCGCCAGGTGTCGCTCGCACGGCGGGCCGTCGGCCACCCCGTCGGCGCTGCGCACCACCAGGTGGTGCAGCGACTCGCCGGCGGTGTACCGGCGGCGGAGCACGACGGTGGGCGAGGCCGCGCCCTGGGTGCGCAGGAACGTCACGGGCGGCAGCACCTGCGCCGGGTCGATGGCGGCCGGCTCGATCGAGTTGCCGGCCAGGTCCACCGTCCGGGCCCGCAGCGACAGCGCGTCGCCGAACCGCAGCCGTTCGA
Source organism: Nakamurella sp. (assembly GCA_044867945.1). GTDB lineage: Bacteria > Actinomycetota > Actinomycetes > Mycobacteriales > Nakamurellaceae > Nakamurella. Next base: position 3,613 of record JBIOVW010000764.1, read on the forward strand.
CACTGCCCGGCACCGCGGTGATCTCGTTGCGCACCCGGTAGCCCGGCATGGTCACCGCCGGCGCCGGTGCGGCGTGCGCGGGCGCGCCGGGCTCGGTCTCGACCTTGAACCCGGGCCGCGGCACGGCGATCGTCCAGCCGTCCCACGAGGCCAGCTCCTCGCCGGTGGTGAGACGGGCGACCCCCTGGTCGTCGGTCTGCTCGACGCCGGTGAACGCGTCGATCCGACCCTCGTCGTCGACCGGCGGCAGGATCCGGGTGCCCACCGTGGTGGCCACCCGGCGGGTCATCAGCGACCGGAACGGCCCGCCGTTGCGGGCCACGTCGAGCCGGTAGCCGCGGGTCACGTCGTCGCCGAACAGTTCGAGCGAGTCGGCAGCGGGGGTGGTGCTGATCAGCTGGTGATGCAGCTCCCCGGATCGGGTCAGCCTGGGGGTCACCACGGCGGTCGGCCGGTTCCGCCGGGCAACGGTCACCCCGAGATCCCGACGGGCCGGCAGACTCGGGTCGATCACGTCTCCGGCGCGGGCCGAGGCCAGCGCGGTGGACTGGGCGACCAGTTGCAGGGACTGGCCGACGACGTCGATGGTGGACACCAGGTAGTCGGGATTGCCGGCGACGGCGAGCATGCCGGCCTTGGTCTCCGGTGCGGGGCCGGGACCGTCCTGCATGACGAACCGCCGCCGGTTCGGGTCGGCGACCACCCGGCTGAACGGCTGCGGCACCGGCTTGTCGCCGTTGATGGGCCGACCGTCTGCGCCGACGATCCGGATGCTGCGGGACCCGGTGAACGCCGGTACGGTGAGGTCGATCCGCAGCCCGACCGCCCGGGCCAGGTGCGGGTAGGTCAGCAGCAGGCCGATGACCTGGTGGAAGTCGGCGGCGGTGATCGGTCGCACGCCGGCCAGCGGTCGCCCGGCCCGCTCCCCGTGCCGCCCCGACCCGCGGCTCAGCGTCCGGGCGTAGGCGGCGAAAGGTGCGGCCAGGGCGGCGATGTCCTCGCCTGCCGACCGAAGCCGGTGCACCCGGTCGGTCAGTGACTCAGGGTCCGTGGTGTCGAGCGCCGGGTGGATCGCCCGCACGATCTGCGTCGCCCGTGACGGTGCCGCGGCGATCCGGCCGGTTGCGTCGATCCGGCGGTCCTGCGCGGCGGCGGCGTGCAGGGTCCGCAGGCTCTCGTGGGCGAGCACGAACGAGGCCTCGGACGCGGTGATCTGCGGCGGTGTGTCGCTCAGACCTCTGGTCTGCACGATGGTGTCGCCGTCGAACATCTCCCGCCACAGCGAGAGGTCGGGCGTCGGGCCGACCTTCGTCG
>JBIOVW010000765.1:0-8954 GCA_044867945.1 Nakamurella sp.
AGCCGTCCGAAGTTCCGCGACTCGGCTCGGCCCGGTCCGGCCCGACCCTGTCTTGCTCCGTCCCGTCCGGCTCCGCTCGCGCGAACGCCGCCGCCGCCCGGGCCGCCGCCGCGTTGGACGCGAACACGAGCGCCCCGGCGTCGACCAGCTCCGCCGCCTGGCGCTCCCGGTCCTGCGGGTCAGCCGCGGTGCCGCACAGCGCGACCACCACCGCCAGGCTCCGGCCATCGTGATCCGCAGCGGCGCGCGCGGCCCGGACCGCCGGGGCCAGGGTCGAGGCCGGGTCGGGGTCGGCCGCGTGCCCCAGCACCACATCCAGCACCACGACCGAGACGTCCGGGTCCGCGGCCTGGTCCGCCAGCAGGGCCAGCCGAAGCGTGGGGTCGATCATCGGGTGCGGCCGGCCGACCGTGAACGCGTCGTCGCCCAGATCCACGACGACATGCCGCAGGCCGGTCAGTACAGGGGCACCGGCGGGCAGGGCGAGGTCCGGCCGCAGCGGGATGTTGGACCGCACGTCGCCCAGGATCTCGGCCAGCACGATCATCGCCTCGTCCGCGAGGGTTCCGCCGGAGTACAGGCCGCGCAGGCAGCCACGCCCGGTTGGTGGATCGCCGTGCGCGGGGCGCCAGGTCGGCCAGGTCGGCGGGTGGCTGCCCACCGCGCCGATCAGTCGCTCCGCACTGCTGGTGATGTCGGGTCGGCCGGATCCGATCAGGATGAGGCTGACCGGCGTGCTCAGCGTGCCGGCATGCGCCCGGACCGCCGCCGCGACACCGGGATCGGCCGGTTTGGAGATCACCGCGATGTGATCGGTGCCCGGATCGGCAGCCAACGCGTCGAGTGCGGCCAGCGTGCCGAGGCCGCCGACCGCGCCCGACAGGTCGCGGCCGCCCACGCCGAGGACGTGGGAGACGGCCACCCCGGCGTCGTCCAGCAGGCAGGTCAGATGCTGGGCGCCGGTACCGGAGGCAGCGACGACGCCGACCCGGGCACCGGGCAGGCCCGGGGTCGGCGCGTTCGCGAAGCCCAGGCCCACTCCGCCGAGCACCGCGGTTCCGCAGTCCGGGCCCATGGCCAGCACGCCGGCGGCGGCGGCAGTGCGTTTGATGGTGATCTCGTCATCGACTGTCACGTTGTCGGAGAAGATCATGACGTGACGGCCGGCCTCGATGGCGTCCAGCGCCTCGGCCAGCACGGCCGGCCCGGGCACGGACAGCAGCACCACCCCTGCCTCCGGATGCGACCGGGCCGCCGTCCGCACCGTCCAGGCAGGAAATCGATCGGGCTGAGTCGAGGCCGGCGACCGGGCGGTCAGCGCCGCGTCGACGGCGGCCAGGCCGGCCTGCACGGCGGCGTCGTTCTCGCCGCGGAGCGCGACCAGCAGATCGTTCGGTCCGGCCTCGGCCGGGACCGAGAACCCCAGCCCGGTCGCAAGTTCCAGGTTCAGCGCGGTGGCCATGGCGACCTGCGTCGCCGAGATGCCGGTGACCTGCGCGGCGGTCTGCGACACCCGCAGCAAGGTGACCGAGTCGTGGTAGGCGCCGCGTCGGACCGACACGTGCACGACAGAACCGCCATCACCGTCGGTCGACATCCCGCCTCCCTGCGCACACCGTCGGACACCGGGCCGGTCGCTGGTCTCGGCAACCGACAGTAGTCGGTCGAGCGCGCGACGCCGCCATCGAGCACAGTCGGTCGAGCTTGCGAGGCCGCCACCGAGCACACCAGGATCGCGCACAGGAGGATCGGGCGCAGACAAATCGGCGACGGAGGAGCCGGTTTGTTCAGCGCGGTCCCCAGCCCGTCCACCGCCCGGGGAGGGGCTGCGGCCGGGCCGCGGCTGGGGAAAGATCGGAGGATGAAGCCCGCCCCGTTCCAGTGGCACGGCCCGGATGATGCGGCCGGCGCCGTGTCGCTGCTGGCGGAGCACGGGTCGGACGCCAAGGTGCTGGCCGGTGGGCAGTCCCTCGTGCCGCTGCTGGCCATGCGGCTGACCGCCCCGGCGCATCTCGTGGACATCAACCGGGTCACCGCGCTGGACACCGTCGTCATCGACGACGACGGCGTGACGATCGGCGCGCTGGCCAGGCACTCCCGGGTGGAGCGCGACGACGACGTGCACCGGGCCCAGCCGCTGCTCCGGCAGGCGCTGCGGCTGGTCGCCCACCCCACCATCCGCAACCGCGGCACCTGCGTCGGCTCCCTGGCCCACGCCGACCCGGCCGGGGAACTGACCGCGGTGCTGGCCGTCTGCGGCGGTTCCATCACCGCGCAGTCCGCCGCCGGCACTCGGACAATTCCGACCGCCGACTTCTTCCTCGGCCCGCTGACCTGCGCACTCGAACCGGACGAGCTCGCGGTCAGCGCCCGATTCCCTGCCCTGAGCCGCGACTGTGGCACCGCCTTCGTCGAGATCGCGCGCCGCAATGGGGATTACGCACTCTGCGGGGTGGCCGCCATCGTCGAACTCGACAACGACGGCGAGCTACGACGGCTGCGCTGCGGCTACCTGAGCGTGACCGATGTGCCACTCGTGCTCGACCTCGGCGACGCCTGGCGGGCCGACCCGAACGAGGCCGCCGCGCACGCCCAGGACTCGGTGGATCCCATCACCGACCTGCACGCCACCGCCGACTATCGCCGCCACCTCGCCCGCATTCTCACGTTAAGAGCGGCCCAGCAGGCGATCTCGGCCGCCCGACCCCGGCGGGCCGCCGGATGACCGAGGACATGCACGACATCACGCTCACCGTCAACGGGATGCGCCGCACCCACCCCGCGGTCGCCCGGCGCACGCTGTGCGACTTCCTGCGTCACGACCTGGGTTTGACCGGCACCCACGTCGGTTGCGAGCACGGCGTGTGCGGCGCCTGCACGATCCTGCTGGACGGCGCACCGGTGCGGTCCTGCCTGATCTTCGCGGTCTCGGTCAACGGCCGGAGCGTCACCACCGTGGAGGGACTGGCCGACGGCGACGAGCTCTCACCGGTGCAGCGGGCCTTCGGCGAGTGCCACGCGCTGCAGTGCGGCTTCTGCACCCCAGGCTTCCTGACCACCGTCACCGCCGGTCTCGTCGACAACCCCGAACCCACCCGCGCCGACGCCGTCGCGATGATCGCCGGAAACCTGTGCCGCTGCACCGGCTATCACAACATCGTGGACGCGGTCCTGCGAGCGGCCGAACTGGCCGGGAAGCGGTCCTGATGGTCACCCGATACATCGGCCAGCCGATCCGGCGGGTGGAGGACCGTCGCCTGGTCACCGGCAACGGTCGGTTCACCGACGACATCGGCGTCGGCACCGGCACCCTCGAGGCGGCCGTGCTCCGGTCACCGCACGCACATGCCCGGATCGTCGACATCGACGTCACCGGTGCCCTGGACATCCACGGCGTGGTCGCCATCTACACCTACGAGGATCTGGACGGTGCGGCGGCCGAACCGCTGCCGATCCTGATCCCGCACCCCGCGCTGTACGCCGGCCGCACCGGCTACCCGCTGGCCAACGGGGTCGTCCACCACGTCGGTGAGGCCATCGCCATGGTCGTCGCCGAGAATCGCTATCTTGCCGAGGACGCCGTCGCCCGGATCGTCGTCACCTACGACATCCTGCCCGCCGTGGTGGGTCTGGACGCCGCCCGGGCGGCCGAACACGCGGTGCACGACGACGTGCCCGACAACGTCGCCGCCCATCTGGTGCAACAGGTCGGTGATGTCGACGAGGCGATGCGCGCCGCGCCGCACCGGCTCGACTTCGACCTGGCGATCAGCCGGTCCTGCTCGATGCCATTGGAGGGCAGGGCGGTGCACGCCCGGTGGGACCCGGACGACCGTAGCCTGCGGGTGTACTCGGCCACTCAGACCGCCACCTCGGTGCGGGCCGCCATCGCCGCCAAGCTGGCCCTGCCGCTGCCCAAGGTTGAGGTCATCGCGCCCGATGTCGGCGGCGGCTTCGGAGTGAAGATCATGCACCCCTGGCCGGAGGAGATTTTGGTGCCGCTGGCCGCGATGCGCCTGCAGCGGCCGGTGAAGTGGACCGAGGACCGCCGCGAGCACTTCATCTCCTCGGCCCACGAACGCAGCCAGCAGCAGCACATCAGCGTCGGGTTCGACGACGCCGGACGGATTCTCGCGCTCGACGTGGCGTTCTGGCACGACAACGGCGCGTACACCCCGTACGGCATCATCTGCCCGATCGTCACCTCCACCCAGTTGCTCGGGCCGTACAAACCCGGCGCCTACCGGGTGGATTTCCACTCCATGTACACGACGACGGTGATCGTCACCCCGTACCGCGGCGCGGGCCGACCGCAGGGTGCGTTCGCCATGGAACGCACAATGGACCGGATCGCGCAGACCCTCGGCCTTGACCGGACCGCCGTGCGGGCGGCCAACTTCATCCAGCCCGACGAGTTCCCGTTCGACCAGGGCCTGATCTTCCAGGACGGCCGGCCGCTGATTTACGACTCCGGCAACTACCCGGCCCAGCTGGACCTGATCAAGGGGATGGTCGGGTGGGACGACTTCCCGGACCGGCGCGCCGAGGCGGCTCGTCAGGGCCGGCTGCTCGGGATCGGGATCGGTTGCTACGTGGAGGGAACCGGGCCGGGACCGTACGAGGGGGCGCACGTGCAGGTGCTCACCGACGGCAGCGTCGAGGTCGCCATCGGCCTGACCTCGCAGGGTCAGGGCCACCGGACGGTGTTCGCGCAGATCGTCGCCGACGAGCTCGGCGTGCCGTTCGAGAAGGTTCGGGTGACCACCGGCGACACCCGTCGATTCGGCTACGCGGTCGGCACCTTCGCCTCCCGGGCCGCGGTGATGTCCGGATCCGCCGTCGCGCTGGCCGCCCGCTCGGTCAGGGCCAAGGCCCTGAGGGTGGCCGCCGACGCGCTGGAGGCCAGCGAGGACGACCTGGAGATCGTCGACGGGGTGGTCGCGGTCCGGGGCAACCCGACGGCGTCGATCGGGCTCGGCGAGGTCGCGGTGCTGTCCAACCCGCTGCGCTATGCGTTCGACGAGGCGGCCAAGGCGGCCACCCAGTTCGCCCGCCCCGCCGATCCCGACCGGCCGCCGGTGCCCGAGGGCCAGGCGCCAGGCCTGGAATCGCGTGACTACTACTCGCCCCCGCGGTCCACCTTCGCCTCCGGCATGCACGCCGCGATCGTCGAGATCGACCCGGACACCTGCGAGATCACCATCGCCAAGTACTGCGTGGTGCACGACTGCGGGACCCTGATCAACCCGATGATCGTCGCCGGCCAGGTGCACGGCGGCGTCGCGCAGGGCATCGCCGGCGCCCTGTACGAGACCCTCGACTACGACGAGCACGGCCAGCTGCGCAACGCGTCGTTCATGGACTTCCTGATGCCGTACGTCACCGAGCTGCCCGAACGGATCGAGCTCGGCCACCAGGAGACGCCGTCGCCGCTGAACCCGTTGGGCATCAAGGGCGCCGGCGAGGCGGGGGTGATCCCGGTGTCCGCGGTGCTCGCGGCGGCCGTCGAGGACGCCACCGGCATCCGGATCGAGCGGATGCCGCTGTCGCCGAGCGACCTGTTCGAGCTCAAGCGTCATCACGAGGGGGTTTGGTGAAGATCACCGGCAGCTCGGTCCTGCACGCCCCGCCGGAAAAGGTGTGGGGGGCGATCACCGACCCGGCGGTGCTGGCCGGCGTCATCCCCGGCTGCGACGGGCTGACCACGATCGCGCCGGACCGGTTCCGGCTCACCGTCTCCCTCGGCGTGGCCTCGATCAAGGGCTCGTACACGGGCGAGGTGGCGTTCGCCGACATGGCTGCGCCGCAGTCGTTGACCTTGCGCGCCAACGGGTCCGGGGCCCCAGGAACAATCGACACGACCGTTGCCGTCACCCTGACCGACCTCGGCGACCTGACCACCCGGGTCGACTACGACGCGGACGCGGTGGTCGGGGGCATGGTCGGCGGGGTGGGCCAGCGCGTCCTCGGCGCGGTCGCCAAGCGCACCGCCGACGCGTTCTTCGCCGCCATCGACGGCACGTTCACCGCCGCACCGGTGGCCGCCGGCGTCAGCGGATCGGTTCTCGCGGCCCCCGCCGTGCGCCCGCCGCCCCCCGCCCGCAGTCGCTGGGACCTCGCCGTGGCCACCGCGGTCGGCGCGGCGTCGATGCTGGTGGGCGTGCTGATCGGGGTGCGCATCGGCCGCCGCCGCTTCCTTGGCAGTTGATCATGGAAAAAGGGTTGTTTTCAGGCCCGCATAACAACCCTTTCCCCATGATCAACTCCGATTCGGGCGAGGCTCAGCGCACCTGCTCGACCGGGAACTCCGCCGGCGGGTCGGCCACCACGTCCTGGGCGGCGATCAGCGCGATCTCCCGAGACCCGGCGGTGTGGGTGGCGGCCAGGATCCCGTACACCGACGACGCCACCCGGGCCAGCGCGGTGGCGACGCCGTCGCCCAGGTGGGCCAGGAACAGGGCGGCGGTGACGTCGCCGGCGCCGTTGACCGACAGCGGCAGTTCGGGGGTGCGCACCAGGTAGGCGCCGGAGTCGTCCACCGCGACCATGCCGATCTGCCCGGACTCGACGACCGAGCCCTGCACCGAGGTGACCAGGACCGTGCGGGGGCCCATCGCCCGGACCGTATCCACCGCAGACAGCAGCTCATCCAGCGAGGCAACCCGGTCCGGGTCGACCGAGCTGGGATCCCCGCCGAAGGCCAGGTAGGACAGCTCGAAGGCGTTGGGCGTCAACACATCCGCCACCGGCATCACCCGTTCCCGGATCAGCTCGGGCACCCCGGGCAGCACGAACATGCCGCGGCCGACATCCCCCATCACCGGATCCGCGCAGTACACCGCGTTCGGGTTGAGCGAGCGCACCCGGGCCACCGTGGTCAGCACCACGTCCGCCACGCCGGGCGAGCCCTGGTAGCCGGTGAGTACCGCGTCCACCGACCGCAGCGCCTCCCGGTCGGCCACGCCCTCGATGACGTCCGCGATCACCGCCGGGTCCATCACCAGACCACGCCAGGCGCCGTAGCCCGTGTGGTTGGAGAAGTGCACGGTGTTGACCGCGATCACCTCGTGGCCGAGCCGCTGCAGCGGGAACACCGCCGCCGAGTTGCCGACGTGCCCGAAGGCGACCGACGACTGGATGGACAGGATGCGCATGACGGCAGCCTGACACGGGGTTGGACACCGCCGCGAGACGGGCTACCGGGACCTTTGCCCCTGCCCCGCCGGGACCATCCGTGACGTCCGGTGAGTCCGTCCGCGCGCGTGCGTGGGCCGGCGGGCTGGTGATCGACGCCGCGATTCACCGGGTCAGCTGAGCGGCGTCACCGGGGCGCGTCGGCGAGCACGACATCGTCCGGGATGGCGACGTCCACCACCGACGACCGGACGTCCAGCACGACCTTGCGGGCCGCCGCACGGCACGTGTCCTGGGCCAGCACCGTGACCACGTACCGGCCTGGGTGGGGCAGCGGCATGCACCACCGCCCCCGCTCGTCGGCGGTCGTGGAAGTGACGGAGGCGCCGGTCGCCTCGGACAGCGAGACCAGCGCGTGCGGCACCGGCTCCTCGGCCCGGGTCACCTGCCCGGAGAGGGTCAGCTGGTCGGTCAGGGTGATCTCGGCCATCCCGGTCAGGTCGGACCGATGCCTGAACGTCATCACCTGCGCCCTGGGCGACCAGCCCTGCGCATTGGCCAGGACCAGGTAGCTGCCCGGCCCGGGCAACGCGATCGAATAGTTGCCGTCGTGGTCGGCGCGGCTCCAGTCCACCGGGTCGCCGGTGGTCGTCACCACCGTGACGACGGAGGGGTACGGCGCGCCGCCGTCGACCTTGCTGATCCGCCCGCGCAGCACCACGTCCCGGCTGTTCCCGGCGCTGACGTCGGCCCCGACCCGCTTCGGCGCCGGTTCGCCGGCCGCGGCCGCGACGAACGCGGCCCGCCGCGGGATGAACCAGGCCACCGCACAGCCGACCAGCGACGCTGTCGCCGCCATCCAGAACACGTCCTCGAAGGCCTGGAACGACGGCGCCGTGATGGATCCGACCGTGATCGTCACTGTGCCGAGGACGGCGGCGACGACCGCGCTGGAGGTGGACGTGCCGATGGCCCGCAGCAGCGTGTTCAGGCCGTTCGCACTTGCCGTCTCGGTGATCGGCACCGACGCCATGATCAGCGTCGGCATGGCCGCGTAGGCGATCGCCGTGCCGATGCTGACCAGGGTGGATCCGATGATCACCGCAGTCAGGTTGCCGGAAAGGAACACCCTGGCCACATACGCGGCGGCCATCACCAGACCACCGGTGATCAGCGTGATCCGCCCGCCGAACCGGTTGATCAACGCCCCGGACACCGGGGCGTACACCACCATGGCCAGACCGGACGGGACCATCGCCAGCCCGGCGGCGATCACCGACAATCCGAATCCGTACCCGGTGACGGAGGGCAGCTGCAGCTCCTGCGTGGTCAGCAGCAGGTTGGCGAACATGGCGAACCCGAGCAGCACGGACGCGATGTTGGTCAGCAGCACCGGACGGCGCGCCGACGTGCGCAGATCGACCAGCGGCTGGCCCACCCGTAACTCGAACGGCACCCAGGCGGTGAGCGCGCCGGCCGCGATGAGGAACAGCACGATGACCTGCTCGCTGCGCCACCCCCAGGAGCCGCCCTTGGAGATCACCAGCAGCAACCCGGTCAACGCGATCGACAGCAGGACGGCGCCCAGGTAGTCGAACGAACCGCCGGTGCGCACCCGGGACTCGGGAATCACGATCAGGATCGCGGCGAGCAGCACCACCCCGACGATCGCCGACAGCCAGAAGTTCGCATGCCACCCCAGGCTCTCCGACACGATCCCGGCCAGCGGAAGGCCAAGGGCGCCACCGATACCCAGGGTCGCGCTCATCAGCGCGACCGCCGAGCTCACCCGCTCCCTCGGCAGCTCGTCGCGCATGATG
>JBIOVW010000766.1:0-2254 GCA_044867945.1 Nakamurella sp.
CGGGAGTACTTCCCGGCCGCGCTGGAGGCGTTCGAGGATCTGGCGGCGAGCGACACCCTGGAGCTGTTGTCCAAGGCCCCCGATCCGGGCGCGGCGGCTCGATTGTCGATCAGCCAGATCAGCGCGGCGTTGCGACGTGCCCGTCGGCGCAAGATCGAGGAGAAGGCCGCGGTGATCCAGAGCGCGCTGCGCGCCGAGCACCTGCGCCAGCCCGAGGTTGTCGTGGCCGCCTACGCTGCCGCCGTGCAATCCACCGTCGCTGTGCTGAGGGTGATGGTCGAGCAGGTCAAGACCCTGCAGGGGCAGGTGGAGAGCCATTTTGGCCGTCACCCGGCCGCTGAGATCATCCTGTCCCAGCCGGGGCTGGGTTCGATCCTGGGCGCTCGGGTGTTGGGCGAGTTCGGTGATGCCGACGACCGCTACGTCTCGGCCAAGTCCCGCAAGAACTACGCCGGTACCAGCCCGATCACCCGCGCCTCGGGCAAGAAGAAGCTCGTGATGGCCCGGTTCGTGCCAACGACCGGCTCATCGATGCCCTCGACGCCCAAGCGTTCGCCGCGCTGAGCGCCTCACCGGGCGCCCGGGCCTACTACGACCGGATCCGGGTTCGCGGGGTCGGGCACCGAGCGGCGCTGCGTCAACTGGCCAACCGATTGGTCGGGATCCTGCACGGCTGCCTCAAGACCGGCACCGTCTACGACGAGGCAACCGCTTGGCCAGCCGATGCAACAGCTTCACCGGCTGCAGCGTAGAACGGCCGAACTGACCAGTCAGGCCAGCGCACCACCCGCTTTTCCCCGACACCCCTTTCCCGAGCCCCAGATCCCCCGCCGCGTCCTCGATGAACGCCGGCCCGCAGTCGGTGTCAAGCGCCCTTCCTTGACACCGACGAGGACCGGCGAAGACTCGACGATCGACGGGAACGATCAACCCTCTGTTCTCGGCGCACTTGACAACCAAAGCCCCTGGGATGTCTGTGAGCGCACAGTACGCGGGCAGGCAGATCGTGGGGATGGATCTGCATCGGCGGCGGTCGGTGCTGGTGCGGATGACCGAGACCGGCGAGCACCTGGAGACGGTGCGGATCTCCAACGACCCGGAGTACCTGCGGCAGGTGATGGAACGTGCAGGCGAGGCACCCGAGGTCGTGCTCGAAGCAACATATGGGTGGTACTGGGCCGCGGACACCCTTGCCGAGCTCGGCGCGCACGTGCACCTGGCGCATCCGTTGGGGGTGAAGATGTTCTCCTTGCGGCGGGTGAAGAACGATCAGCGAGACGCCGCCGATCTCGCGGATCTGCTGCGGATGGGTCGGCTGCCCGAGGCGTGGATCGCCCCACCCGCCTGTCGGGAGCTGCGCGGCTGGGTGCGCCACCGTGGCGAAGCTGGTCGGGCTGCGCTCGAGCCTGAAGTGCCAGATCCACGCGGTGCTCGCCGCCGCCGGGGTGCCGGTGCCGATGAGCGACCTGTTCGGCGCGGGCGGCCGGCAGCTGCTCACCAGCGCGCGGCTGGCGCCGGAATCGCGGGCCCGGATTGACTCGCTGCTGCGGCTGATCGAGGCACTGGACTTCGAGATCGAGCTGTTCGCCTCGCTGGTTGCCCGCCGGCTGCGTGAGCACCCGGGCTACCGGACGCTCCTGCAGATCCCGGGGGTCGGGCCGGTGCTGGCCGCGATATTCGTCGCCGAGATCGGCGACATCGGACGCTTCCGCCGGCCCGAACAGTTGGCCTCGTGGGCCGGGCTGACCCCGAAACACCACGAGTCCGACACCACCGTGCACCGCGGCCGGATCACCAAGATGGGCAGCCGGCTGGTGCGGTGGGCCGCGGTCGAGGCCGTCCAGCGGGTGCCCGCGCACACCCGTCTCGGGCAGATCCGCGACGGCGTCGCCGCCCGCCGCGGCCGCAACATCGGCGTCGTCGCCGCCGCCCGCGAGCTGACCGAGCTGGTCTTCTTCGGGCTGCGCGACGGCGACATCCGCCGCCTGTCCACCCCACCCCAGCCCGCGGCATGAGCAGGGCCCCGAAGCCCGCGGTGGGCGCGGGTCGTAATAGTCATGACCCCCGGGCCCGGGCACGGCGTGGTCGCCCCTCTTGATTGACCTCGCCCACCGCGAAGCTGTCGCAACACTCCATGGCCACCAGCGAAGGAATGACCGACAGCCCCCACACGGGGCCTGTCCACCAGCCGGGGCACCGGCACTGGAGCACGCACACCCGACCTCGAGCACCCAAACGCACGGAGCCGCACCGA
>JBIOVW010000767.1:0-14104 GCA_044867945.1 Nakamurella sp.
GGATACGACACCACCCTCACCGGACGACGAACCACCTGGACCACCCCGACCGGCCACCAGTACACCAACGAACCCGACCCACTCCCGGTCGAGAACTGGCCCGACACCGGGTAGATCGGTCGACGCATCCCAAGAATCCCGCGACGCGGGAACCGATCCTCGGACGCCGCTCCGCCGGGTCCGAGTGAACGGTGTGCGGGGTTTCAGGGCCCGATCGCTCTGCCGAGCGTTCACGCAATGGCACCGTCCGGGTCGGAGGCAGGCCGGTCGATGCGGTAGATCACGTGCAGCGGCGGGTCGATCGGGTTGTCGGGCTCCAGGTCACCGACGGCGATCCGGACGAAGCCGGCCTTCTCCAACGCCCGCCAGGACGCCCGGTTGCCCTCCGCGACCGGCACGATGATCGAGGTCGCGCGTGGGAGGTTGCGCCAGGTGTCGGCCACGACGGCCTCGATCATCGCCGGACCGCGCCCGATCCCGGTGTCGGCAAGCTCGCCGATCAGGTAGTCGATGGTCACCGCGTCGGCCGGGATCGGCAGGATGTGCGCGACCTCGTCGACGTATTCCGGGTAGTCGTGCCAGAAGCTGCGCTGCACCAGGCCGACCGGGCGGCTGTCGAGCAGGGCCAGTAGGTCCTCGTTCGGCTCCTCGCCCCGCGCGGAGGGGCCGAAGTCCCGCTCCACCGCCTCCGGGGTGAACTCGTGGTTCCACCACCGGTGCACGTGCGGGTGCGACAACCAGCTGGCCAGCAGGGCGAAGTCGTCGGTGGTGACGCGTCGAAAGCGAAAGCACGGGGCGGGCATACTCCGATCATCCGGGCGGCTGACCCCCAGTCCAACACCGAACGAGCAACGCACCCGACGGCCGGGGCGGTGTTCCTCAAGGTCACCCCGGACCAGCGCCCGCAGCACGGAGCGCCATGCTCCGCCAGCCGGTCCTGCCGCTTCAGCCCGCCGATGTCAGTAAGCAACGGCCAGGGGTCGCGCCAGCACCAGATCCGCCACATCGCGCCGCGGTGTCGGCGCGGCCGGCGAACTGAACCCCAGGCGCAGGATCGCCTGCGGGTACAGCCGGCCCGCCAGCAGGCGGCGCAACTGCTGCCGACATTCGAGGACCTCGATCGGTTGGGACAGGAAGGACGCCGATAGCCCGAGAGTGGTCGCGGTCAACAGCACGCGCTGCAGCGCCTGACCGGCCTGGACCTGGTCGGCCGGGGTATCCGCACGGGTGGCCAGCACGGCGACGAACGGTTCGGTGACGAAACGCCGGCCGCGGACCCGGCCGTGCCCCATGTCCAGGTAGCCCCACACGTCGTGCGGATCGGACGCCGTGCCGGCCGAGGCCGGCCGGACCCCGTCCCGCCGGCGGAACCGCTTGCCCGTCCACGCCGTCAGCTCTGCGCGACAGTCCGCATCACCGCGTTGCTGCCGATCGGCGGTGCCGATGATGCAGCTCAGCTCGTACTGCCCCGCCCGGTCGGTGACGGCATGCAGCACGGCGCCCTCGTCCAGAGCCGCCCGCATCAGCAGGCGCCGATCACTGGCCGGCACCCGGACGTCCAGGAATGGCTGCCGGTTGGTGTGCCGACGATCGATGGCCCGGTACAGCTCGGCGTCCGCCCGGCCCTGCGCGCTCGTCCCACCGTCCCTGACCACGGCCAGCGCGCCGCCGCACTCCTGCGGATCGAGAGAGGCCAGCGGCGTGATCCCGTGGGCGTGCAGGGCCAGGCGGAGGTTGAACAGCGCCGCTCCGCAGGCGAGTCGAAGCTCCCGATCCTCCGGGTCGGTCGCGATCAGGCGTCGCCCCGGATCGGCGTGGAGCTCGATGCGGTCAGGGTCGACACGGAACTGCCACGGTTGGCTGTTGAGCAACGACGGGGCCAGGCCCGCCGCCATCAGCACGTACCGGGTCAGGGGCACCGACAGCCCCAACGCAGCGTTCATCATCTCGAATCCCCTTTCTGTTGTCCGCGGGGACCCAGCCCCGGTGCGGATGTGCCTCGGTGCGCATCCGGTCGACCATGTATGGGTGGTGCTGCTCGAACTCCGACCGTTCGGTCCGGATTCGAGGCAGCGACGTGAAGTCATGCCGGACCGGCGGAGAACCGGTCGCCCATTCCAGCGAATTGTTGCCGCGGCTGCGCCGGACAGCCGAAACGGACCCGTGAACCACCGGTTTCGGTGCGACAGCAGTCATCTCAACCTGATCCCACGCGTCGAGGACGGGCCGGCGACTGGCGATCGCCGGTCCGGACGTCGCGCGCCGCGATGTGCTCCCAGACTTTTTTAGAGGATAATGTTCCTTTAAACTAGGAGTCGTCGATGGTGAAGTCAACCGATCCGCAAAGCGAGGCGACCGTGACATACGTCATCGCAGGTGACCCCGGGGCATCCCAGCCACGCCGGCAACTGCTCCGGCTCCTGCGCCGCAGCGATACCCCTTTGGACGCCTACGAACTCGCAGCCGCGACCCGACTGCACGTCACCACAGTCCGGTTTCATCTCGACGTCCTTGCCCGGGCCGAGCAGATCACCGTGCAGAAGGCGCCGCGGACCACCCCCGGCCGACCCCGCACCGTCTACTCCATCCGCGCCGAGGAGGCCACGCCCGACGGGTACCGCCCCCTCGCCGCCCTGCTCGCCGCCCAGCTGGGCCCCACCCCGCGCACCCGTCGCCGCCGTGCCGAAAAGGCCGGCCGGGCCTGGGCGACCGAGCTGATCCCGCCCGCCGACGAGACCGGCGAAACCGACGACGCGGCCCGCCGGATCACCGATCTCTTCGAGGAGATGAACTTCGACCCCGAACTCGTCGACCCCGCTCCGGACAGCGGCGAACGGGAGATCCGGCTGCGCGCCTGCCCGTACCGTGAGCTGGCTGCGGAACACCCCGACGTGGTCTGCGCCATTCACCTCGGGCTCCTGCAGGGCGCGCTCAGCCAACTCGGCCACCCACCCACGACCGCACGAATGGTGCCGCTGGTCAAACCACACCTCTGCCTGGCCTACCTGACCCCGGATCAGCCTCCCTCCCGCTGACCGTCGGCCGCCTCTTCCCAGCCCGACAGTCGTGACGCGTTCGTGACATCTCGGCGCGACGACCTCCGTGCCGACGGGGTACCGGACATTCGTAGGTCCGCGCCGAGGACTCACCGTCGACCTCGGCGGTCTCGGATCGCCAACCTCGACGGCGCGAGGAGGAGGGGTCGTGAAAACAGTCGAACGCAGGCACGTTGCTCCGCGTACCCGGTCGGTGGTCACTCGCGGCGCGACCCGCAGGCGCCACGTTGTCGCGGCCGGCCTCACGGTTGCCCTCTGGCTCCTCGCCGGCTGCGCCGATAGCGGCGTCACCATCGCCGCCGACACCTCGACGGCGATCCGCCCTACTACGCCGAGCGACCCGGCCACCACGTCGCAGCCCGAGGCCGAGACCACGCAGGCGCCACCCGTCGACGACGGCGCCGCACCCGACGGCAGCGCAACCGACGGCAGCGCCCCCGACGACAGCGCCCCCGACGGCGACGCGTTGTGGATCCCGCCCGATCCGTTGCCGCCCGGTGAGCCGGGCGATCTCATCTGGGCACGCCCGTTGGTCGAAGAAGTCGGCGGTGGGCAGGGCTGGATCGTCCTGTACCGCTCGACGACTGCGGACGGGGATCCGGTCGCCGTCTCCGGGGTCATCGTTGCCCCGAAGGGAGCGCCGCCCGCCGGACCGCGCCCTGTCGTCGCGCTTGCCCACTCCACCCTGGGCATAGCCGACGAGTGCGCACCCTCCCGTGCTGTTGCTGCTGGTCGGGACAGCGAGCCCGGCCAGTACGCCACCGGGCTCGTCGCCCAGGGCTGGGTGCTGGCCGCCACCGACTACCGGGGCCTCGGGACGCCCGGCACCCACCCGTACCTCGTCGGCCAGGACGCGGGACGCGACGTCCTCGACCTCGTGCGGGCCTCCCGGCGGCTGCCGGCCACCGGGGCCGACGCCGCCTCGCCGGTCGTCGTCATCGGCAACTCCCAAGGCGGCGGCGCGTCTGCCTTCGCGGCGGAGCTGGCACCGACCTATGCGCCCGACCTCGATGTGCGCGGCGCCGTAGCCGGATCGCCAACCACCGAGGTCGACCGTCGCTTCGCCATCTGGCCGCCGACCGGTGGCCCGAACCTCGGCTACACCATGATGATCATTGCCGGGTTCAAGGCCGGCTACCCCGAACTCAGCTTCGACAGCGTCCTGACGTCAGCCGGGCAGGCCGTCCTGCCCGACGTGGAGCTGGGCTGTCTCACGGATGTGCTCGGCGCCTTCGCCGACGACGACCCGGCGGC
Organism: Nakamurella sp.; assembly: GCA_044867945.1. Taxonomy (GTDB): domain Bacteria; phylum Actinomycetota; class Actinomycetes; order Mycobacteriales; family Nakamurellaceae; genus Nakamurella. Next base: position 4,311 of record JBIOVW010000767.1, read on the forward strand.
ACTGTTCACCCCCGGCGGACCCGACACCCAATGGCGGGACGCGATCGCGGCGAACGTTGCCGGGCAGACCGCCACTGACGTACCGATCTACGTGTTCCACGGTGACGCCGACGTCGCGGTCCCCGTCGAGTGGAGCGCCGACTTCCAGGCCCGTGCGTGCGCTGCCGGCACCAACGTCTCGCGCGTCGTCTATCCCGGCCTCGACCACACCTCGGTGGTACCCACCGCGCTCGGCCCCGCGTTCGCCTGGCTCGCCGAACGCATCAATGGCGACCCCGCCCAGAACGGCTGCCCATGAGGGCCGCGCAAGGGGCTCGACAGGGCGATGATCAGCGCGGACGGACTGCTGGGATCGCCAGCCCGAGGTCGACCAGGTAGCGGGTCAACTCGATCCGCCGGGCGGTGAACTCGGCCAGCTCCGGCGTGAGTGGTTCGTCGAGTCGGTCCAGCCAAAGGGATACGTAGGCGCTACGCACGACGAGGGCAGCCTCGAACGCGAAGGTCACGTCCGCCACGGACACGTCGCAGCCCTCATCCCGCAGGCCCTCGATGAAGCCGTCGATGATCAGATCGTGCACCCGCGGCAGTTCATCGACCGCGAGATCTCCGGAATGTGCGTGGCCGACCCGCCAGCAGGGTCAGGTCGTCGAACAGCGACCCGATCTGCGATCCGGCGAACAGCGGATGCTCCGGAAGGCGGGGGTCGGCGATCCGGGGCACACCGAATTGCATGATCGGACCCTCGACGATTTGCCGCAGCTGCGTCGGTTCGCCGGGCTGCAACGGCCGAGCGACGACCACGTTGCGACACCGCGCGGTCATCCGGCCGAGCAGCAGCGCCGCCCGCCGGTACCGGGCATCGTCCCAACCGACCGACCCGACGTCGATCCACTCGGTCCACAACGCAACACGATCGTCGCCCAGGTCGTCACACCGGTACAACTCGGGCAGCCGAAGCCCGTCCGGCAGCAGTTCGGCCAGGCCCGCCGCACGCACGTCCGCTTCGGCCCGCCACGCGAAGGTGTTGACGAACGTCTCTCGCAAGGGTTCGGGGACCAGATCGAGCAGGGGCCAGTGCCGGGGCGACCGGATCGTCTTGACCAGCAGGTGCCAGGGCAACCGGCGATCGCGGTCGCCCGATCGGGATCGTGCGGTGCCGTGCAGGTGCAGGACCGCCTCCGTACCGATCGCGTTGACCGGGATCGGCGTGGCCGCCCAGCAATCGACGGCGACCGGCCGGCCGAGCATGTCACCGACCACCGCGTCGAGTTCGGCCGCACCGATCGCCGCCGGGCCGAGCGTCGTCATCGGGTCGCCGTTCATCGGCACCTCGCAGGACCGGCGGTCGGGGGATGGTGGAGTCGGATTCAGGGTCCCGGCACGGTCGGCCGGGCGTCAACGCAGTTGGACGGCGGGACGACCTCCACCTCCGCAGCGGAGCCATTCCCCGCACCACCGACCGCGCTGCGCCTACAGTCGAAAGGGTGAGCGAGCCTTGGCGAGTGAATCATCAACACAGTCGCCGGCGCCCCACCCGGGGCGACCGAGCTTGCGAGGTCTCTCCGGGCAGGGCGATGTGAGCGAGCCATCTTCCGGACCGGACCCCTCGCGGCTGCGCATCGGCGACGCCGAGCGCAATTCCGCCATGGACGCGCTCAGCGAACATCTGGGCAAGGGCCGGATCGACCTCGACGAGTTCGGCACCCGCAGCGCCCAGGTCACCCAGGCCCGCACGGCGGCCGACCTTCGGGCCTTGTTCGCCGACCTGCCGCCGCCCTACCCGACCCTTCCGGGCGCGGCGAGTCCGGCAGCGCAGCCCGCGGTGCCTCCGGCCGGGACCCCGATCCGATCCGAGGACGCCCGCACACCGGCCCAGAGGACCGCGGCCGTGCTGCTGGCGGCATCGGGCATCCTGAGCCTGCTGCTGTTCTTCCTCCTCAAGACCTGGCTCGTCTTCCTCATCCCGGCCCTGATCGCGGTGGTCACCAGCGCGCTCTGGGGCAGCGACTGGCGCAACCGGGGCTGACCTGCCGGTGTCAGGCGGTGGCCCGGCGGACCAGCTCCAGCAACGCGGCCGCGTAGGCGTCGGCCGGATCGTCCGCCGGGTACCGTGTGGGCCCGGGCGCACCGGGCAGCACCACGGACACCCGGTACCGCTCGCCGTCCCGGATGAGCGCCCGGAACGAGCCGCCGAGGAGTTCCCGCAGCTGATCCTCCCGGGGCAGCCACAGCGCGTCCTCGGCCGATGTCGCATCCAGCGCCCACTCGGTGGTGCCATTGAAGGCGAGCACCGACCCGCCGGCCGCCTCCCGCGCCTCCACCACCATGTCCGACAGTGTGAAGACCTCGCCGTCGAAGGTTCCGCGCGTCAACACGAACCGGTCACCCGACCGTGGCTGCCACGCCAGACCGGCGTCGCGCAGCGCCGCGGCCAGTTCGAGAGAGATCACCTGTGCATTGTCCCCAGGATCAGCCTGGATCAGCCTGGATAGAACGGCGAGGAACCGTTCAAGAACGGCTGCTCGGCCACCGGCGACTGCCACGTGCCGTCCGCCTGGTTGCCTTCCAGCTGCCACACCCGGCCGCCGAAGGTGATGAGCATCGGCTCGCCGACGGTGGCCGCCAGACCGTCGATGTTGCCGAAGATCCCGTTGTCGGTGATCTTGCGTGACTCGTACCCGTCGATGCCGACGTTCCACAGCCCGCGGAACCCGTCAGGGGTGCTCGCGGCGGCGACCACCAGTTCGAGAGAGTTGACGAATGTCACCGGACCGACGTCCCGCAGATCGGGCCGCAACACGGCCAACCGGTCGATCGCCAGCGGTGCCTGACCCCCGGACTCGTCCCGGGCGGCGCCGCCGGGTGCGGTGGTCGAGGTCGCCGACCCGCCTTCGGCCGGCGCGGGATCGCGCATCCCCAGATACAGCTGCCCGCCCGCGACGATCGCCACCCGGACGCCGTCCGGGGACAGCGCCAGCGCGGTGACCACTCCCTTGCCGGTGAGTTCGTCGGCCGGCACCCGCTCCCGGCTCGGCGAGCCCGACGTGGACACCCGGTACACCTCTGCTTTGGTCGCCCCGTTCTGCACCACCCAGGCCTCGTCGCCGGCCCGGGTCAGGCTGGGCTGGGTGATGGTGTCCGCCTTCAACGCGGGGTCGGCCCGGTCGGCCTGATCGGGCGAGGTGAGCAGCAGCTGCTGCCCGCCGGACGGATCTGTGGCCACGGCCGCGATGACCCCGGTCGTCGACGCCGCCGCGGACACCACCGTCGGGTTTCCCGTGCCCAGCGCGCCGTCAACCGGCCTGCCGTCCAACAGACCGGTGATCGCCCCGCCCGGGCTGACGTAGAACGGGTTCGACGCGACCTGCCCGGTCCCGGGCAGCCGGCCCGGGTCGAACGAGGAGACCGAGTTGATGGTCAAGACCGGGTTGTCCGGGTCGAGCGGGACACCGTCCACACTGATCGAGATGCGGGGTGTGGTCGGCGACAGCGTCCACACGACCTGGGCCGCCAGGGCTCGGCGGGCCTCGGCGGTGGACACGTCGACCCCGGTGAAGTCGACCAGCAGCACTCCTTCGGGGTCCACCGAGGGGTTCGACCGCAGGCTCGACCTGGCGGTGAAGCTGCTGGTCACCGCGCCCTTCAGCGCAGCGGCCGGACCGTCCATCAGCAACGCCAGCAGCCGGTTGGCCCGGTTCGCGGTGGTCTGGCCGATCACGATATGCCGGATGTCCGGCACCACGACCGTGCCCGACCGGTCCAGGAAGTACAGGACGCGCTGCCGGTAGGTGTTCGGAAAGTCCGAGCCGGTCAGCAGCAGTTCCGGCGGCGGGTCGCTGATCCGCCACTCGGTGTCGATCTTCACCAGGTGCATCGTCCGGGCGTAGGCGGTGCCCGTCGCCCGGAAGGAGCGGGTGGTGTCCAGGGCGCCGGGCGAATTACCGGCGACCGTGACCACACCGGGGGTGACCGTGTCGACCTCCGTGCGGTAGTTGTCGTCCACGATGACCACCGGCTGCGTGCTCGGCTGCCAGCTCACCTGGGCGTCCGGGGTCAGGTACTGCCGGGCCGCGGCGAAGCTGGACCCGGTGCCGGCGTCGGAGTCCGGCCGGGCACTGGCAGAAATGAAACCCCGCACCACCTGGTCGGGTTGCGCCCCGGGGGTCGGGGCGTCGGGAGCGACCGGCTCCGCCTGCTCGGCGATCCGGGTCACGTCGAACGCAGCACTCGACCCGGGGATCGCCGTGCATCCGCCGGCCAGCACAACGCCCAGCACGGTCAGCAGCACGACCACCGCCCGGCCCGGTCGGCAACGCCCGGCGTGCACGCCCATCACCGCCCCGCCGGACTGCGGGTCGGCGCGTCCGTGTCGGCCGCCCCCGCCGTCGGCTGCACCCCACGATCGTCGTCCTCGTCGACGCTGATCAGCGACGCCGTCGCCCCCGCCACCGGCACCGAGGCCGGGTGCAACTCGTCCTCCCTGGGCACCGGCTTGAGCGTGCCGTCCTCGACCATCATCCGGACGGGCGCGTCGCCATCGGGGGCGGAGTCGCCCCGCAACGGCAGCGGCGAGTGCGTGATCAGCCCGCCGCGCCGGCGCGGCAGGGTGAGCCGGAACCGGGCCCCCTCCCCCGGGGTGCCGGAGGCCTGCAGCCAGCCGCCGTGCAGCCGGGCGTCCTCCAACGAGATGGCCAGGCCCAGGCCGGTTCCCCCGGTGTGCCGCTGCCGGGACGGATCGGCCCGCCAGAACCGGTTGAAGACCAGCCCGGCCTCCCCCGGCCGCAGCCCCACCCCGTGGTCGGTGACGGTGATGGCCAGCACGTCCGGGTCGGCGGCCAATTCCACTTCGACCGGCTTGCCGTCGGCGTGGTCGATCGCGTTGTTGATCAGGTTGCGCAGGATGCGGTCCACCCGCCGGTTGTCGATCTCGGCGACGACGGGATGCTCGGGCAGGATCGTGACGATCTGGATGTCGAACTGGTCGGCCAGCGGCGCCGCCGCAGAGATGCCGGCGTGGATGCAGGAACGGATGTCGATCGTCTCCGCGCTGAGCTCGGCCATGCCCGCGTCGTAGCGGCTGATCTCCAGCAGGTCGGCCAGCAGCGACTCGAACCGGTCCAGCTCATCGACCAACAGTTCGGTGGACCGGCCGAGGTACTCCGGGAAGTCCTCCCGACCGTCGTAGAGCATGTCGGCGGCCATCCGGACGGTGGTCAGCGGGGTGCGCAGCTCGTGGGAGACGTCCGAGGTGAATCTGCGTTGCAGCTTGCCGAACTCCTCGAGCTGGCGGATCTGCACCCGGATCGCCTCGGCCATCCCGTTGAACGAACTCGCGAGGGTCTCCAGCTCGATCGGTCCCTTGACCGGCATGCGCTCGGCCAGGTCGCCGGCGGCCAGCTTGCGGGCGCTGGCCGCGGCCCGGCGCACAGGGCGCACGACCTGCATCGCGACCAGTGCGGCGATGCCGGTCAGCGCGATGGCCAAGGCGACGCCGCCGAGCAACAGGGTGCGCTGCACGACCTGCACCGTGCCCTGCTCGCCGGCCAACGGGAAGATCAGGTACACCTCGAAGTTGTCGGTGGTGGTGCCCGCGGGGCTACCCATCACCAGCGCCGGGATGGCCCGGTCGTCCCGCCGGATCGTCGTGTACTGGTAGGAGACGTTTCCCTGGGCCACCCGGGCCCGCAGCTCGGCGGGCACGTCGCCGAGTGGTTGGGCGACCGCCAGGTCGGCGTCCGACTGGATCCGGTTGGGCACGATGACCGGCTCGAACACACCCGCGGTGGAGTTCTGGGCGCCGCTCGACCCGTCCACCCGGCCGATCTCGGTCAATGCCAGCGAAAGCTGCTCGCGCAGCGAGTTGGGATCCGAGTCGGCGCCGGACAGGCTGTTCTGCACGGTCTGCCGGGCGTTGTTGATCTCCACCGTGGCCGCGTCGATCTTGGACTGCAGCAGGCCGGTGGTGATCTGCTGCTGCAGGATCAGCCCGAGCGTGATCATGACGACGGCGGACAGGGTCAGGGTCAGTACGACGACCCGCAGCAGCAGGGACCGGCTCCAGAACGCGATCCGCGACCGCGCGGTGGACAGGCCCCTGCGGGCCTTCTCGCTCAGCCGGGTCAGCCGGTTGCCGATGGGTCGGGGACGGTCGACGACCGGGGCCTGCGGTGCGGGCCCGGCATCGCCCGACTGGTCCGGCTCAGTGGTCACGACTCAATGATCGGGCAAGGTCATACGTTTCCGGCCCGGTATCCGACGCCGCGGACGGTGACGACCACCTCGGGATGCTCCGGATCCTTCTCGATCTTGGAGCGCAGCCGCTGCACGTGCACGTTGACCAACCTGGTGTCGGCGGCGTGCCGGTACCCCCAGACCTTCTCCAGCAGCACCTCCCGGGTGAACACCTGGCGCGGCTTGCGGGCCAGGGCGACCAGCAGGTCGAACTCCAGGGGGGTGAGCGGAATGGGCTCGCCGTCCCGGGTGACCTGATGGCCGGGAACATCGATGTCCACATCGGCGACCCGCAGACGCTCGGCCGATCCGACGTCGGCGCGGCGCAGCCGGGCCCGGATCCGGGCGGTCAGCTCCTTCGGTTTGAACGGCTTCATGACGTAGTCGTCGGCCCCGGACTCCAGCCCCAGGACCACGTCGACGGTGTCGGTCTTGGCGGTGAGCATGATGATCGGGATGCCGGACTCGGCCCTGATCTCCTTGCACACGTCCAGCCCCGACACCCCGGGCAGCATCAGGTCCAGCAGCACCAGATCCGGGTGCACGTCCCGGAACGCCTCGATGGCCTTCGACCCGTCCCGCACGACGGCGGTGTCGAAGCCCTCCCCGCGCAGCACGATGGTGAGCATCTCGGCGAGGGCGGGGTCATCATCGACCACCAGCACACGAGCTTTCATACCCCCATGGTGACATCCTGCACAGGTCGGGCGGGGTGGACGCGCGGGTGAACGCGGTTCGCCCCCGTCCGCGGGTTCACCGTGACCGATCCGGCGACGCCGATGTGCATGGGACGATTGTTGGCGTGAGCGAGCTTGCGAGCGAACCAACAGCACAGGCGCCGGCGCCCCGTCGGGGTGGCCGAGCCGGCGAGGCGACCCCGGGGGCGGCGGCGTGAACTTTCCTGGAGATCCGCGCCACGAGCCCTATGGCGGACCTGGCCGGCCCGGCGGTTGGGACGCACAGCCCGGTCCGATCCCGTTGCGTCCGCTCGGCGTCGGCGACCTGCTCGGGACGGCGATCACCGTGGTGCGCCGCTGCGCGATGCCGCTGTGCCTGGCCGCGTTCGTGGCCGCGGCGCTGTCCAACGGTGTGAGCATGGGTGTGCTGGCCGCGATGGGCAGCCTCCAGTCCTACGCCGAGGCCGCGTGGCTGGAGGACATCATCCGCGGCGGCACCTCCGTCCCGGCGTCGGTCGTGGCATCGGCACTGGCGTCCCTGGTCGTCTCCACCGTGACCGCCGCGGTGGTGGCCGGTCTGGCCACCGCCGGCGCGGGCGCGCTGGCCCAGGGCCGCGACGGGCGCGGCGCCGTCGCCCAGCGGATGTCCGGGCGGTGGCCGGTGCTGTCGGGCGTGGCGGTGGTCGTCGGCGTGCTGTGCTCGGCGGGGTTGCTGCTGCTGGTGGTGCCCGGTGTGCTGGCCTACCTGATCCTCGTGCTGGCCCCCCCGGCCGCGGTGATGGAGCACTCGGGATTCGGTGAGTCGCTGCGCCGCAGTGCCCAGCTCACCCGCGGCCACCGCGGCCGGATCCTGGGCGTGACCGTGCTGGCCGGGCTGATCGCCGGGGTCGCCGGCACGGTCGTCACGACCCTGCTGAGCTCGGTCTTCGGCCAGCAGGACCCCGTCACCCTGTTGCTGATCAGCCAGTCCGTCGGCACCCTGGTCGCCGCCTTCACCGGCGCATGGAGCGGCGCCGTCATCGCCCTGCTGTACATCGACATCCGCATCCGCACCGAGCACCTGGACTACGCGCTGCGCATCGCCGCTGCCTCGGACCGGCAACGAGCCCAGCAGCAGACTCGGCAGCCGAGGGACGGGCTCAACCCACCACCGGAACCGGCAGGGTGAATCCGCCGTCGGCGTCCGGGGTCAGCACCGTCCACGGGGACAGGTAGCCCCGCTCGGCGAGCCGGCGGTACATGGCCGCGGTGCGCCGCTGCAGCCCGTGGTCGGCCTCGAAGCGGTCCAGCGCCCGGTCCGGCTGATCTCCCGCCCGGTCCCGAGCGCGTCGGGCGGCCAGTTCGACCGAGGTGGCCAGCAGGATCTGCCGGTCCGGCACCGGGACGCCGAATCTGTCGATCTCCAGCGCCCGCACCCAGTCCGGGAAGTCCGTCGGCCGGTCCGGTCCGCCCAGGCGCGCGCTGCCGTAGGCGGCGTTCGACGTGACATACCGATCGAGCAGCACCATGTCGTGCGCATCCAGCAGTGATCGGATCTCCTCCGCGGCCCCCCGGCGGTCCAGGGCGAACAGCACCGCGGGCCCGTACACGGAGTCGGACAGGTCGCCGAGCCGCCCGTAGAGGGCGTCGCGGACCAGGTCGGCGTGCACATCGACGCCGTATCGGGGGAACGCCATGGTCGCGACCGTCCGGCCCTCGGCGCGCCAGCGGGCGGACAGCGCCTCGGTCAGCGTGCGCTTTCCCGAGCCGTCCAGGCCTTCGATGACGATCAGTCGCCCCACGGGCAACGACCCTACGGACGGGAGGCCGCCGGATCGTCACCGGACCTTGACCGCGCCGCGCATGCGGCTCGTTCCCGCTGGTGGGACGCTGATCGACATGACGACCGCAAGCCCCAAGCCGGCCGGGCACCGGACGTTCCTCGGCCAGCCCCCGCAGCTGGCCACGTTGTTCTCCGTGGAGATGTGGGAGCGGTTCTCCTTCTACGGCATGCAGGGGATCCTGCTGATCTACCTGTACTACTCGACCGCGCAGGGCGGCCTCGGCATCGACGAGACGACGGCGACCGGCATCGTCGGCGCCTACGGCGGCACCGTGTACCTGTCGACGATCCTCGGCGCCTGGTTGGCCGACCGGGTGATGGGCGCCGAACGCACCCTGTTCTACGCCGCCGTGCTGGTGATGCTCGGGCACATCGCGCTGTCCACCCTGCCCGGTTTGCTCGGTGTCGGCGTCGGCCTGGTGCTGATCGCGTTCGGCTCGGGCGGCGTCAAGGCCAACTGCACGTCGCTGGTTGGCACGCTGTACGAACCCGGCGATCCGAAACGCGACGCCGGCTTCTCGATCTACTACCTGGGCATCAACCTCGGCGCGTTCTTCGGCCCGTTGCTGACCGGTTACTTCCAGACCACCTGGGGTTTCGACGCCGGATTCATCCTGGCTGCCGTCGGCATGGCCATCGGACTGGTCATCTACGCCTTCGGCCGCAGGAACCTGCCGGCGAGCGCCAACGTCATTCCCAACCCCCTGCCGCAGCAGCGGCGGATGGCGTTCATCATCGCCGGACTCGTGCTGGTGGCCGCCATCGTCATCGCGGTCCTCACCGGCCTCCTCACCGCCGACCGGCTGTCCGGCGCGGTGGTCGCGGCCACCATCGTCGCCGCCGTCGCCTACTTCGTCGTGATCCTGGGCAACAAGCGGATCACCGAGGTGGAGCGCAAACGGGTGGTCGCGTTCATCCCGATGTTCCTGGTCAGCGCGGTGTTCTGGTCGCTGTACCAGCAGCAGTTCACCGTGCTCACCGTCTACTCGGACCAGCAGTTGAACCGGGACCTGTTCGGCTGGGAGATGCCGGTCAGCTGGGTGCAGTCGATCAACCCGGTGTTC
>JBIOVW010000768.1:0-2091 GCA_044867945.1 Nakamurella sp.
CACCATCGTTGAAACCGAGCCCACCATCGTTGAAACCGAGCCCAGCAGCCGAGATAGTCGGGTCTCGTGACTAATGATGATCACCAGGGTGAGCCGGACGGCGAGGCCGGCGCCGTCGACCGCATGCAGATCGGGGTCGTGGCCGAACGCCTCGGGCTGTCTGTCCGCACCCTCCACTACTGGGAGGAGGTCGGGCTGGTCACGCCGTCAGCCCGCAGCGCCGGCGGCTTCCGTCTCTACACCGAGGACGACGTCGCCCGCCTGACCATCATCCGTCGGATGAAGCCCCTCGGCTTCCCGCTCGACGAGATGAGAGAGCTCCTCGACGCGTTCGACGTTCTCCGTGCCCACAAGGCCGCAGTAGCCACGATCGCCGCCGCCGAAGAGACCATTCTTGCCTGCCGTCGACGGGTTGCCGACCGACGCCGGGAGCTCCAGCGACTCCTGGCCTGGGCCGACGAGTTCGACGACATCCTCGCCCGCAAGGCCCTCTAGGAGACTGCTGAACAATCCCGCGCGCCGTGGCGGGTTGATTGACATGGCCTGGGATCCTGTGGGTGTGCAGGGTGAGGCTGATCGGCAGCGGGTGCTGCTCGATGTCGAGGTGGTCGCGGGGCACTTGTTGCCGGCGGGGAGCGTGTTCGCGTTCCTGGCCGAGCACCGGTTCGAGTTGTTCCCGGCGAGCATGTTCGCGGACTTGTTCCCCTCCGGTCGGGGTCGGCCGTCGATCCCGCCGGAGGTGATCGCCTCGGTGATCGTGTTGCAGACGCTGTCCGGGTACTCGGATCGTGAGGCGGCTGAGGCGGCCACGTTCGACCTGCGGTGGAAGGCCGCGTGCGGGTACGCGATCGACACGGCCGGGTTCCACCCCAGCACGTTGACGTACTGGCGGCGCCGGCTGGCGGCCAGCGATCGTCCGCAGCGGATCTTCGACGCGGTCCGCGACGTGATTGCCGCGACCGGCGCGGTCGCCGGGAGGCCGCGGCGGGCGCTGGACTCGACGGTCCTCGATGACGCGGTGGCCCGTCAGGACACCGTGACCCAGCTGATCGCCGCGATCCGCCGGGTCGGTCGCGACGTCACCGGCGCGACGCACCTGATCGCAGCGCAGTGCACCCGGTTGGCCGCGTTGACCGGCCAGGACTACACCGGGACCGGGAAGCCACGGATCGCCTGGGACGATCCCGCCGCCCGCGACGAGCTGGTCACCGCCCTGGTCAACGACGCGCTCGCCCTGCTCGACGCACTCGACGTCGAGGCGATCGAGGCCCCCGGCGGGAAGCCGGCGGAGGCGGTCGCGCTGCTGGCCCTGGTCGCCGGTCAGGATGTCGAGCCAGCCGACGGCTCCGACGGCACCGACGGCCGGTGGCGGATCGCGCGCAAGACCGTCCCGGACCGGGTGATCTCGACCGTCGACCCCGACGCCCGGCACGCCCACAAGACCCGCGAGCGCCGCCAGGACGGGTTCAAGGCGCACGTCGTGGTCGAACCCGACACCGGGCTGATGTCGGCGGTGCGGCTGACCAAGACCAACGGCCCAGCCAACTCCGACGCCAATGTTGGCGCCGAGCTGGTCACCGCGGACCCCACCATCGCCGACGGCACCGATGTCGAGGTGCTCGGTGACTCCGCCTACGCCACCGGCGACATGCTGCACACCCTGGCCGGCAAGCAGTGGACACCGCTGCTCAAGCCATGGCCGATCAAGGCTGCCGTCGAGGGCGGGTTCACCATCGACGACTTCACCCACGACCCCACCAGCGGCACCCTGACCTGCCCGGCCAACGTCACCCGCGCGATCGCAGCGAACGGCACAGCCAAGTTCGGTGCCGCCTGCCGGGGCTGCCCACTGGCCCAGCGGTGCACGACCTCGGCAGCCGGCCGCACCGTCATGGTCCACCAGCACGACCTGCTGCAGCGAACGCACCGTCAACGGGCCGGCGACGACGGCTTCCAGGCCGCCTACCGCCAACACCGACCGATGGTCGAGCGAACCATCGCCTGGCTCACCCGCGGCGCCCGGCGCGTGCCCTACCGCGGCATCGAAAAGAACAACCAGTGGCTCCACCACCGCGCCGCAGCTGTCAACCT
>JBIOVW010000769.1:0-6073 GCA_044867945.1 Nakamurella sp.
GCCTGGGCGACATCATGGACGCCTTCTTCGGCGGCGGCGCGACCCGGACCCGCGGTCCGCGGTCCCGGGTGCGGCAGGGCGAGGACGCGCTGATCCCGGTCGAGCTGACCCTGGAGGAGTGCGCGAACGGTGTCGCCAAGGACCTGGCGGTGGACACCGCCACCCTGTGCACCTCCTGCCATGGCTCGGGTTGCGCCGATGGCACCCGCCCGGCGACCTGTGACATGTGCAAGGGCGCCGGGGAGGTGCAGCAGATTCAGCGGTCGTTGCTCGGCCAGGTGGTCACCTCCCGGCCCTGCCCGGTGTGCCGCGGCTTCGGCGAGGTCATCCCCGACCCCTGCCGGCAGTGCAACGGCGAGGGCCGGGTCCGCACCCGGCGCACCGTCCGGGCCAACATCCCGGCCGGCGTCGGCGACGGCATCCGGGTCCGGCTCGCCGGGCAGGGTGAGGTGGGGCCGGGCGGCGGGGCACCCGGCGACCTGTACGTCGAGGTGCAGGAGCTGCCGCACGAGCGGTTCACCCGCGACGGCATCGACCTGCACTGCACCGTGCACGTGCCGATGACCGCTGCCGCGCTGGGCACCTCGATGGGCCTGCAGACCCTGCATGGCGTCGAGGACCTGGACATCCAGCCGGGCACCCAGTCCGCGACCGTCCTCACGCTGCGCGGTCAGGGCATGCCGCGGCTGCGCGGCACCGGGGTCGGCAACCTGCACGTGCACATCGAGGTGGTCACCCCGACCAGGGTCGACGGCCGGCAGGCCGAGTTGCTGCGCGAACTGGCGACGCTGCGCGGCGAGGAGCAGCCGGAGCTGGCCGCTCGGGCGCACAACGGCGGGTTCTTCTCCCGGATCCGTGACTCCTTCGCCGGGCGCTGAGCGACCGGGGTCGCACGGCGAGCCGTACTTCCTGGTCGAGGCGCTGCCCGCGCCCGGCCCGTACGTGTTGGACGGCCCCGAGGGCCGGCACGCGGCCGCGGTGCGCCGGCTGCGGGCCGGCGAACTGCTCGTCCTGACCGACGGGGCCGGGTCGTGGGCGCCGGCCACCGTCACCGGGGCCGACCGCCGCGAGCTGAAGGTGGACGTGGGCCGGCCGATCCTCGAATCGCCGCCGGAGCTGCGGGTCACGCTGGTGCAGGCCCTGCCGAAGGGGGAGCGGGGCGAACTGGCGGTGGAGTTGGCGACCGAGGCCGGGGTGGACGGGATCGTGCCCTGGGCGGCGCAGCGGTGCGTCGCCCGCTGGCGCACCCCCGAACAGGTGGACAAGGGCATTCGCCGCTGGCGGAGCACCGCGCGGGAGGCGGCCAAGCAGGCCCGCCGGGCGTACGTGCCGGCCGTGCTGGACCTGGCGACCACCGCTGAGGTCGCCGCCCTCGCTGCGGCCGGCACGACCCTGGTGTTCCACGAGTCCTCGGTCACACCGCTGGCAACGGCCGGGCTGCCCACCGCCGGTGACGTGGTACTGATTGTCGGTCCGGAGGGGGGGCTGACCGAGGAGGAACTCACCGTGTTCGGCACTGCGGGCGCCACGGTGGTGCGACTCGGTCCCCAGGTGCTGCGGACGTCGACGGCCGCCGCGGTCGCCCTCGGCGCGCTCGGCGTGCTCACCGGCAGGTGGACGTGAAGGTCGACATCCGCGACTACGAGTACGGCCCGCATCCCAGTCAGCGGATCCGGATGTTCCTGCCCACCGGGCGGTACCTCACGGTCGTGGTCGTCATCCACGGCGGGTACTGGCGCTCCATCTACGGCATGGAGCTGGCCGAACCGCTCGGCTATGACCTGACCCGGTTCGGGGTGGCCGCGGCGGTCATCGAATACCGGCGGGTCGGCGAGGGCGGCGGCTGGCCCACCACGCTGGCCGATGTGTCCAGGGCCGTGGACTCGCTCGCCGGACCCGGGCAGGACGTCGCCGACGGCCGGTTGTCGCTGGACCGGGTCGCCGCCGTCGGGCACTCGGCCGGCGGGCACCTCGCCGCCTGGCTGGCCCATCGCGGGTCGTTGCGCGCCGGGACGGCGGGTTCGGTCGCTCCGGGGGAGGCCCACGTGCCGATCAGCGGCGCGGTCGCCCAGGCCGGCCTGCTCGACCTGGTCGGGGCGTCGGTGGAACGGCTGGGCGACGGCGCGGTCACCGCGCTGATGGAGGGCGAGGCCCGATCCATGCCGCAGCGCTACCACCACGCCTCGCCGCTCGCGCACGTCGGCGACGGAGCCCGGGTGGTCTGCGTGCACGGCGACGCCGACGACACCGTGCCGCTGTCCCAGTCCGAGCGGTACGTCGAGGCCGCGGTCCGGGCCGGTGACCCGGCGTCGCTGATCGTGCTGCCGCGGACCGGACACTTCGAGCTGATCGACGTGCGGCACCCGGCGTGGGACGTGTGCCGCAGCCAGGTCCTGCGGATGGTCTGATCGGATCCCGGCCCGACCGATGCACGCGAACCCGGGCGCCGAGCGCAGCGCCCCTTTAGGTTTGTCCAATGCCCTACACCAGTACCGACTGCCTGTTCTGCAAGATCATCGCCGGCACCGTTCCGGCCGACGTGGTGCACCGGGACGACCAGGTGGTCGCGTTCCGGGACATCAACCCGCAGGCCCCGACGCACATCCTGCTGATCCCCACCACGCACTACGAGAACGCCGGCGAGATCGCCGCTGACGACCCGCAAGCCCTGGCCGCGTTGGTGACGACCGCCCGCACCCTGGCCGAGGCAGAGGGCATCGACCGGTCGGGGTACCGGATCGTCACGAACACCGGGGCCGAGGCGGGGCAGAGCGTCTTCCACACCCACCTGCACCTGCTCGGCGGGCGGCACATGACCTGGCCCCCCGGATGATCAAAACGGTGCCCGGCGGACCGCCGGTCTCGGTAGAATCGGCCGTCTATCGACCTGCGTTCGATCCGAGCATCGACGCAGCGACACCGAGCAAGGGAAAGCGGGCAATCACCAGGTGCCGGATTCTCCGTCGGCCGCGGCGCGGACCGACCTCCCCCGCGGCCGTGACCTGACCGGCGATCGAGTCGGCGACCCGGGACCACCCGCCTCGCAGCACGAATCCACGCTGGTGGTGGCCGACGAACGGCAGATGATGGGGCTGCTCGGCTCCCGCGACTCCCTGCTCCGGCTGCTCGAGGAGGGCCTGGCCGCCGACATCCACGTGCGCGGCAACCGGGTCACCCTCAAGGGGGCGGCCGCCGACGTCGCGCTGGCCGAACGCACCATCCGGGAGTTGCTGGCTCTGCAGGAATCGGGCTCGTTGATCACCCCGGACACCGTCCGGCACACCATCGGCATGCTGGTCGACCCGACGACGACGGGCGGGCCGACCGCCGCGGAATCACCCTCGCAGGTCCTCGGCCTGAACATCCTGAGCCGCCGTGGCCGCACCATCCGACCCAAGACGCTGAACCAGAAGCGGTACGTCGACGCGATCGACGCGCACACCATCGTGTTCGGCATCGGCCCGGCCGGCACCGGCAAGACCTACCTGGCCATGGCCAAGGCGGTGCAGGCGCTGCAGTCCAAGCAGATGAACCGGATCATCCTGACCCGCCCCGCGGTGGAGGCGGGGGAACGCCTCGGCTTCCTGCCCGGCACCCTGTCCGACAAGATCGACCCGTACCTGCGGCCCCTGTACGACGCCTTGCACGACATGCTCGATCCGGAGTCGATCCCGCGGCTGATGGCCGCCGGCACCATCGAGGTCGCGCCGCTGGGCTACATGCGGGGCAGGACGCTTAACGATGCGTTCATCATCCTGGACGAGGCGCAGAACACCACGCCCGAGCAGATGAAGATGTTCCTGACCCGCCTGGGTTTCGGCTCCAAGATCGTGGTCACCGGCGACGTCACCCAGGTCGACCTGCCCGGCGGGCAGCGCTCGGGTCTGCAGGTGGTCCGGGAGATCCTGTCCGACCTCGACGACGTGTCGTTCTCGATGCTCACCTCCGCGGACGTGGTGCGGCACCGGCTGGTCGGCCACATCGTCGACGCCTACGAACGGTGGGATCAGCAGAACCGGCCGGCGCCCGACCGTCAACGCGGTCTCATATCCAGACGGCCGGGCATTCCCACCAAGCGCTCCGACGCGTCGGCCGCGCAGCGTCGCCCCGCCGGCGGCACCCCCTCGGAGTCGAGCCGATGACCATCGAGGTGGCCAACGAGTCGGGGTACCGGGTCGATGAGCTCGCCCTCGTTTCGGTGGCCCGTTACGTGCTCGACCGGATGGGGATCAACCCGCTCGCCGAATTGTCCGTCCTGCTGGTGGACGTCGACGCGATGACCGAGCTGCACGTCAAGTGGATGGACGAGCCCGGTCCGACCGATGTGATGAGCTTCCCGATGGACGAGCTGGACACCGCCCGCCGCCCGGACGAGTCCGGTCCCGGCCCCGCCCTGCTCGGCGATGTGGTGTTGTGCCCGGCGGTGGCCGGCCAACAGGCGGCCACCGCCGGGCATTCGGTGGAGGACGAACTGCACCTGCTCACCGTGCACGGTGTGCTGCATCTGCTCGGCTACGACCATGCCGATGCCGTCGAGGAGCGGGAGATGTTCCGGCTGCAGAACGAGTTGCTCGACTCTTGGCGGGAACGGCGCGCGGCCGCCGCAAGGGCGGCCCGCCTGGCCGCCGCCGACGCGGCCGTCCTGGACACCGTCGGCCTGGCCGGCCCGACCGACCCCGAAACGAGCGGGCGGAGCTGATCGGCGTCGTGGACAGCCTCGACGTGCTGTTGTTGGTGGTCGCGGCCGCCCTGGTGCCGATCGCCGGTCTGCTGGCCGCCGCGGACGCGGCCATCACCATGGTCTCGCCCGCGCGGTTGGAGGAGATGGCCCGGGATGGTCGCCGCGGCGCGTCCTCCCTGCTGACCATCACCGAGGATCGCCCCCGCTATACCAACCTGCTGTTGCTGCTGCGGATCACCGCGGAGATCACCGCCACGGTGATGGTCGCCAAGGTCGCGCTCACCGCCCTCGGGTTCCAGTTCTGGGTCGGGGTGCTGCTGGTCGCGGTGATGGTGGTGGTCACCTACGTGGTGATCGGCGTGCTGCCGCGCACCATCGGCCGCCAGCACCCCTACACCGTCGGGCTCGCGCTGGCCGGCGGCACCCGCGCGCTGGCCCGGCTGCTCGCGCCGATCGCCTCTCTGCTGATCCTGATCGGCAACGCGATCACGCCCGGCCGGGGGTTCCGGGAGGGTCCGTTCTCCTCCGACATCGAGCTGCGTGAACTGGTCGACATCGCCGGCAGCCGCGGGGTGGTGGAGGAGACCGAGCGGGAGATGCTGCAAAGCGTGTTCGACCTCGGCGACACCATCGTTCGCGAGGTCATGGTGCCACGCACCGAGATGGTCTGGATCGAATCGGGCAAGTCGCTGCGCCAGGCGCTTGCGCTGGCCAGCAGGTCCGGGATGTCCCGCATCGCCGTCATCGGCGAGGACCTGGATGATGTGGTCGGCATCGCGTACATCAAGGACCTGATCGCCCGTTCGATGACCCTGGAGCCGTACGATCCGGGTCCGGTGCTCACCGAACTCATGCGGGAACCGGTGTTCGTGCCCGAATCCAAGGACGTCGACGATCTGCTGCGCGAGATGCAGCGTGACCGAACCCATTTCGCGGTCGTCGTGGACGAGTACGGCGGCACCGCCGGCATCGTCACCATCGAGGACATCCTCGAGGAGATCGTCGGCGAGATCACCGACGAATACGACGCCGACACGCCCGCCCCCGTCGAACCATTGCCGGACGGCTCCTTCCGGGTGGCGGCGCGGCTTCCGGTGGAGGACCTGGGCGAGCTGTTCGACGTCGACCTGGACGACGACGGGGTGGACACGGTCGGTGGCCTGCTCGCCCAGCAGCTCGGCCGGGTGCCGCTGCCCGGATCGGAAGCCTCCGTCGCCGGACTACTCCTGCACGGTGAACCAGGGGTCGACCGGCGGGGTCGGCCGCGGGTGCAGACCGTGCTGGTGCGCCGGCTCACCCGGGCCGAACTGGCCGCGGAGGAGGCCGAGCGCGAACGCGAGAGCCGGGAGCGGGAGGACCAGCTGCGGGCCGAGGAGCTGGAGGACGCCGGCC
>JBIOVW010000770.1:0-12467 GCA_044867945.1 Nakamurella sp.
CGCCGCGTCCTGTTGGCCGTCGTCATCGCGCGACCGTCTGGCGGTCACTCACCGTTGCGCACCGCTCACGCCGCCGGCCGCAGCAGCTTGATCGACTGGCCACCGAGCTCGGTCACGTACAGCACGCCCGTGCCGGCGGTGTCCTCGACGACGTCCAGCGGCTCGTCGAACCCGGTGAAACCGGTGACGCCCGTGGTGATGCCGACGACGCGGCCGTCGGGGCCGCTCGGATCGACCACCTCGATGTCCTTGCCCGCGCTGTACCGGACCACCAGGATCTTGCCCGCCAGCTTGCCGCCGAAGGCGTCGCCCCGGTACTCGATGGTGCCGTTGGCCGAGGCGTGCAGCCCGGCGTCGTAGACGTCGTCCGCCCGGAAGTTCCGGTCGGGCTGGACGCCGACCGGATACTGGCTCTCCTGCCACGGATCGGTCCCCCCGGTGGGATTGCCGCCGTAGGAGATGTACTCGCAGCGCGAGGGGTTCGGGTGACCGTAGTAGCCGCCCTGCTCGACCCGGTGGATGAAGTCGGTCTGCGCGACCGGGTTGTACATGATCGTGGCGAACGACGGCCCGTCGTAGGAGTATGCGCCGTTGGTCGCCGAGTCGATCCGGCTCTGGCAGCTCGCCGGCAGCGTCGTGGGCACCGTCGGGATGTTGGCCCCGGCCGCGGACCCGTTGGTCGGCGCGTACAGGCTGCCGTTGCTGTGCCACAGCAGGTCGTAGGCGTTGCGGACACCGGTGGCGTACAGGGTCAGCGGAGCGCCGGCCGCGTACGGGTCGTAACTGCCGCCGCCGTCGGCGGTCTTCACGTCCAGCGGGAGCTCGCCGGGCAACGCCGAGGTGTCCAGCCGCAGCACCGCGCCGGACAGCTGCACCTCGGGCCGGTTGGCCCACGCCACGTCCTGATGACCCATGCCGGTGTTGGAGCCCATCGAGAAGTACAGCGCACCGTCCGGTCCGAAGGCGATGGAGTTGGCCTCGTGGTCGTGGGCCGAGCGGGGCAGGTTGACCAGGACGTTCTCACCGTTCTCCAGATCCGCGCCGGTGAGCCTGACCAGCTTGCTGGACCAGTCCGGCACGTTGTCGTTGCCGACGTACATGAAGTTGTCGGTCACCCACAGGATCAGGTTGTCCGCGGTGGAGGCCGGGTCGAAGGTCAACCCGACGATCGTCCGGTTCTGGTCGGAGTTCATCGTCCGGACGGTGTTGATCTGCTGCTCGTTGCTCAGCGAACCGTCGGTGGCGATGTCGTACCGGAACAGGTACCCGTTCAGCGTCGCGGCGTACAGCTTGTGATCGGGTCCGACGGTGACGCTGGTGAACATGTGGTTCTGCGCGACGGTCGTCTCCTGGGCGAAGGCGACCCCCTCGATGCCGGTGCCGGACAGCAGCGTGCCGGTGGTGAACGTGCTCTCGAACGGCACGAACGCCTTGCCGGTGACGTCCTGCACGCCGTCGGTGATCTCGTACCGGTAGCCGGTGTTCGCCTCCAGCGGGGCCAGCGGGGTGAGCACCAGGACGTCGCCGCCGCCGCTGGTGTTCACCGATGCCGGGACCGCTGAGCCGTCGGCGACCTTGATCAGCCGGACGGCGTCCGTGGTCACCGTGTTCGGGTTGATCGCCCCGTTGGTCAGCGTCAGTTCGGTGGTCACGCTGACGTCACGCACCACGTCGGTGGCGTTGTTCGCCGGCGTGACGCTCGCGGCCCGAGGCCGGGTGGTGTCCACCACGTCGATGTCCGCGAAGGTGATCTTGCTGTTGGCGCCGCCAACGGCGTCGACGGTCAGCCGGCCGTCGGTGACCGGTACCGACACGGTCGCGGTCGCGAACCGGTTGTTGGCGGTCGGCGTGAACGGCGCGATGGCCGCCGTCCCCTCCACGTTGATCGCGTGCTGGCTGTCGTACACGTTGGCCGCGTCGCCCACGCCGACGGTCACCTGGTAGGTGCCCTCCGGAACGGCGAGCTCCCACGCCGCCGGCGTGCTGACCCCGCTGGGCGCCTGCATCATGACCAGGCTCATCTGGCGCGGGTCCGTCGTGGTGGTACCGGTCCGCTGCCGGCCGTTGGCGGTGACATCCAGCGCGGTGGACGTGCCCTGCTGCACCCAGCCGTAGCTGTACCCGCCCGAACGCGGGCCGTACGCCGTCCCGGAATCGAGCCGGTAGCCGTCCGCCGGCACGGTGTTGGTGGCGCCGAAGTCGACCTTCAGCGGCATGGTCGCCGCCGGCGGCTCGTCCCACTGCTCGATCTCCACGAAATCGATCTTGGTGTTGTTGCCGCCGAGGGCGCTGACAGTCAGCACGCCGTCGGTGACCTCGACGTCCACCACGCCGATCCGGAACTTGGACGCGAAGGTGGGGGTGTATGCGGCGATGGCCGTCTGCCCCTCGACGGACAGGGCGTGACTGCTGTCGTAGACGTTGGCCGCGTCGCCCGTGCCGACGGTCACCCGGTAGTCGCCATTGGGCACCGCCATCGCCCAGTCGCTCTTGGTGGTGTTGCCGCTGGCGCCGGTCAGCGCCTGCATGTGGATGAAGTTGCCCTGCCGCGGGTCGGCCAGCCCGGACGCGGTGCGCTGGCGCCCGTTGCCGACCAGGTTCACCGGGTTCGTCGTGCCCTCGGCGACCCAGCCGTATTCGGCCCCGGAGCGCCGCGCGTACGGCTCTCCGTAGTCGAGCACGTTCCCGTCCGCCGGGCTGCTGGCCTGGGCGCCGAAGTCGACCTTCACCGGAAACGCCGGCGCCTCGGGGGAGGCGGCCTCGACGACGGTCAGGTAGGTGATCTTGACGTTGCTGCCGCCCTCGGGGCGGATCGTCAACCTGCCGTCGGTGACCTGCACGGTGACCGTCCCGGCACGCAGCCGGTCCGGCGCGGTCGGGGTGTAGGGTGCCACCACCTGCTGGCCCTCGGCCGTCACGGTGTGGGTGCTGTTGTAGTTCGCCGCGGCGTCACCCAGGCCGACGGTCACGGTGTACCAGCCGCCGGCCACCTCGGCCTCCCACGCGCCCGGCTGCGCCGGATCGAGCTGCAGGTGCATGAAGGTGGTCACCTTCACGTCGGACAGCCCGGTGCCGGTGCGGGTCCGGCCGCTGCTCGTCAGGTCAAGGGGCGTGCTCGTCCCGTCGGCGACCCAGCCGTAGGTCAGACCCTGCCCCTGCCCGGCGCCCGAGCGCGGGCCGTAGGCCTGTCCGTGGTCGAGCACGAATCCGGTGGCGGGCGTGCTCGACGAGGCGCCGAAGTCCACCTGCAGCGGCATGGCCGCCGGGGCGGCGGCGGCGGTCGGCACGACGGCGACCAGGCCGGTCAGCATGGCCAGGGTGACCACGAGGACGGTCAGCGGGCGGACCCCGGTCCCGGGCGGCCGACGCGGCGGTCCGGTTCGGGCCCAACCGCATGCGATCGCATGTTTTTCTGCGGAACGACTGGCGTTCGGATGAACGCTCATGATAACCTCCGACACGTTCTGTTACTAGGAGTTACTGACAGTCAGCAATACGGTGGGTGACACCATTGGCCACACAGGTGGCGCCGCCACGGCGCTTGCGTCATGGCAGTCCGGGGGGACCGAATTGACCGGATGGACCCGACCGGAAGAGGACCATGAGAAGGCTGTCACCCGGCCGGCGCATGCTCGCCGCCCTTGTCACCATGGCCCTGACCGCGACCGCGTTGCTGCTGGCCGCACCCGCCGCGAACGCGGCCACCCTGGGTAGGACAACGTTGTCCGCGACCGTCAACGGAACGACGGTCTCCGCCACCACCCGGATCACGTCCTCGCCGGTGGCGTACGCCTCGCTGGCCGGGATCTGCGCACGCGGCTCCACCGGCGCCCACTACGACTTCCCGCTGGCCGCCGCCACTCTCACAACCGGCGGCACCACACTGACCAGGTCCCGGACATTTCCGGCGGGCACCTATACCTATTGGGCCTGCGCCAAGGTGAACGGCGTCTGGAACGACGTCGGCGCGAAGCAGAGCTTCACCGTCGGCGCAACGTCCGGCGCATCGGGCGGATCCGGCGGCAGCACCGGCGGCGCGGCGATGCCGGTGGGTGACCTGACCGGCTGGAAGCAGGTCTTCACCGACGACTTCTCGACAAACGTGGCGGCCGGATCGTTCCCGGGCGCATACGCAGCGAAGTGGACCAGCTACCACGGCTTCTACGACACATTCGGCACCGGCTACTACGACCGGTCGGCGATCTCGGTGCAGAACGGGACGATGGACCTTCACCTGCGCACCCAGAACGGGCGACCGATCGCCGCGGCGCCGGCGCCGATCGTCACCAGGGCGTGGGAAGGCCAGACCTACGGCCGGTTCTCGGTCCGGTTCAAGTCGGACTCGCTGCCCGGCTACAAGGCCGCCTGGCTGCTGTGGCCCGACTCCGACAACTGGAACCAGGGTGAGATCGACTTCCCCGAGGGCGGGCTGTCCTCCACGATCTGGGGTTTCAACCACTGCGTCGGCAATCCGTCGAGCAACTGCTACTACGTGGACACCAAGGCCTCGTTCACGTCCTGGCACACCGCGACCATCGAATGGATGCCCGGCCGGCTGAACCACATCCTGGACGGCAGGACCGTCGGCACCACGACAAGTTCGGTCCCGACGTCCAAGATGCACTGGGTGCTGCAGACCGAAACGGACGGCAGCCGGCCCTCGGCGAGCACCGCCGGGCACGTGTTGATCGACTGGGTCACCGTCTACACCTACACCGGCTGACCGGCGAGCGGCCGATGGCCGGACGCGGCCGTTCACCGGTCCCGCCCCACGGCGAGAGCCTCGGCCCGGGCGTCGGTCTCGGCCGGCGTCGGCCTCGTCGAGCGCAGCAGGGGGACCAGCAGGGCCGCCGCGCCGGCGGCCTGGACGCACAGGTAGGCGACGCCGATGCCGACGATGCCCAGGGCAGGCATCAGCAGCACGGCCCCGGTGATGATCGCGACTCCCAGGCACAGTTGCAGCGCCACGACCTGACCGAGCCGGTGCCGGATGCGCGCCGCGGTGGTCCATACCACGATCACCGCCGATGCCGGCGCCGCGCAGGAGACCAGCCGTAGCAGCCAGGTGCTGTTGTCCGCGTAGGCCGAACCGAGCAGGCTCAACAGGACCGGCCCCAGAAACCACAGCGTGATGGCGCCCGCGCCGCCGACCGCCAGCGCCAACCGCAGCGCGCGGCGCATCAGGTACGCGCGTTGCTGCTCACCGGCCGACGAGGCCTGCACCAGCAGGGCCGACGCCACGTTCCACATCAGCAGGCTCAGCGAGGTCGAGACGAGCCAGGGCAGCGTGAACCAGGCGTTGGCCTCCACACCGAGCATCGACACGACCAGCAGCGGCAGCATCAATGGCACCGCGGTCGAGACCAGTCCGGTCACGTACTCGCCGACGATGGTCTGACCGAGCATCCGGCGTGACGGCAGGGTCCCCGGCGGGATGTCCCGACCGGCCACCGCGGCGGACCGGGCCAGGTACATCGACACCGCCGCGACCGCGACGACCGCGGGCGCCATCCACGAAAACCAGATGCCGCTGTCCGGCAGACTGCCGGCGAACACGGCCAGCAGCACCAGCTTGGCGATCCCGAAGGCAATGTTCTCCACCGGAACCCCGCCGGCCCGGCCGACGCTGACCAGGATCATGTCCTGCAGCGCGAACACCGCCAGCAGCGCCACACAGATCGGGAACATCAGTTTCTGGCCGCCGTCGACGAACAGCAGGTCCGCCGTCCCGAGCAGGGTGTAACCCAGGCCGAGCACCAGCGCGAGCACCGACACCGCGGCGTAGCCGCCGAACACCAGGCGGCGCTGATGGCCGCCGGCACCGGCCAGGAACCGGGCGTAGACGTTGCCGAGATTCAGCTGGGCCAGGTTGGCCAGCAGCGTGGCCGCCGAGATCAGTGCCGACGCCCGCCCGACGTCGGCCGGCGTGTACAGCCGGGCGGCGACCGCCCAGAACACCACGCCCAGCAACGCCGTGCCGCCGGTGGCCGACATCAGCGCGAGGGCGCTGAACTCCATCCCCGGCCGACGGCTGGGCGCGCGGTGGGTCATGACAGCAGGACGACCCGTGCCGCCAGGATCACCGACAGCACGATCAGCAGGGGCAGCCACAGCGCGGTGGCCTGCCGGACCAGCACCTGACCGCGTGAGTCGGCCGGCAGCTCGTAACCGGCCTGCCAACCGATGACCGCGGCGAGCGCGACCACCCCGACCACCAGACCCAGCGGGCCGACGACGAATTCGAGCAACGAGGTGATCATCCGTTGGCACCTTCCCGGTCGATGTGGCCGAGCACGGTGACGTCATCGGCCTGGAAGACGATCTCGTAGTGACCACTGGCCAACACCTGGGCGGTCAGGGTGCGGCTCCAGTCCGCGGGACGACCGGACACCAGGTGCCCGTACGCCTCCGTGCTGGTGGACAGGTACATGAAGTCCGGCCGGGACTCGATCACGCAGGACGCCGAGGGTGTGCTCGTGCCGCACAGCTTCTGGGTGGAGTTGATGACCCGGTAGGTGCCCGGTTCCAGGATCCCCAGCGGTCCGAACGAGTTGAAGGCACCCACCCGATCGCCCGGCTCGGCGAGTTCCTCGATCGTGCGCACCGCCTCGACCTGGGTCGCGGTGATCCGTTCGAAGGGCGCGTTCGCGCCGCGGGCGGCGAACTGGGCGAGCATGAGGACGAACAGCATCGCCCAGGCGCCGGCGGCTGCCAGGAGAGGGCGCGAGCCCCGCGGCCGCATCAGCGGCACGACGGTCTGCGCCGCGGCGACGGACAGCGCAGGCAGCGCGAAGACGAAGCAGCGCAGCATCATCTCGCCGCCGTAGCTCTGCAATGCGACGAGCGCGAACGGGACGAACGCCAGCCCGGTCAGCGCCAGCACCGACGCCGAGCGCCGGATGCGGACCAGTCCGACGACGGCCAGCAGCAGGAACACCGCGCACAGGCCGATCCGCAGGATCTGCATCTGCACGTGCTCGGGTGAGCCGATGACCCGTTCGGCCACGCCGGAGTTAAGATTGGATCCGACAGTGCCGACGGTGCCGAAGATGTCGCCGATGTGACCGGCCCAGAAGTCGGTGGCCCCGTAGAACAGCCAGAGCGCGGTCATCACCGCGAGCACGATCCACAGACCCGGCAGCCGGCTCCGCCGGGCATAGGACAGGACGCCGAGGGCGAGGACGAGCAGCACCGGGGTCAGCTGGTGCGCCACGACGACGCCGCCCATCAGCACCAACAGCGCGGCGAAAACCCGCAGATACCCGCGGCTGTCGAGCCCGTCCACCTTCTCGGCGGGCACCGCGGGGCGGCGCAGACCGTCCGGCAGAGCGGACCATCGCGGCCATCCGGCCCCGGTGACCGGCGCGGGCGTGGTGGACCACACCAGCACCGCGATCACGGTCAGCGCCAGGAACCAGGCGATCGCCTGCGGGGCGAGATAGTCCTGCTGGAACCAGTTGCCGATCGACCAGAGGATCGGCACCAGCCACACGGCACGTCGCGACGGCGAGAGGCTGCGGGCGAGCAGCACGACCGGCAGCAGCATGAGCAGGTTGTTGAACAGGGGCGCCCAGCGCAGCAGCACGTCACCGTCCGACACTCCCGCGGCGGTCATCGTCGCCGACAGCACACCGAAGAATCCCGGCCAACTGAAGCGTGCGTCGTAGCCGAGCAGCGCTGCGCCGTGGTCGGTGGTGTACTCGGCGAAGCCGACGTGCAGCCACCCGGCCGGAATGCCGGCCACCGGCTCGATCAGGCTCGCCGACCCCTGCAGCACGAGCACGAACGACACGGCGACCGCACCCAGCCAGAATGGCCGTGGCCGGCTCCGGCGCAGTTCCAGCACGGCCACCAGGGCCAGCACCGCCATGGCCGTGACCAGGGCGGGATTGAGCAGCGAGAGCAGCCCGTAACCGTCCATGGTCGCCGGATCCGCCGTGGTCGCGCCGGCCACCCAGAGCACCAGGGCGACGACCAGCCCGGCGGCGGTCAGCCACCCGGTCACGTCGGACGGCACGCGCGCGTCCCTGAATCGGGTGAACCCGCCGGTGAACGCGGCGACCGGCCGGCGTCCGGGAGCCCGCAGCCAGCAGCCGGCAACAGCGGCGAGGGCGATCAGCGAGGCCAGGGCCTGCATCAGTCCGGCCGAGAACAGGCCCGTCACCAGCAGTCCGGTGGTCAACAGCAGCTGACCGGCCAGACTGAGCCCGATCCCGAGGCAGATCCGCACCAGGCGGTCCGGCGGGCGGACCAGGGCGACCAGCGGAACCCCCGGGACCATCAGCAGGTACGCCAACGCCAGCGGCATCCGCAGCGGTTGGTCGAACCCGGTGATCGTGGTCAAGGGGACCACGACGGCCAGCACGGCGGCCACGATCAACGGGATCGCGTGCACCGCATCCGGTCGCGCAACGGCGCCGGTGTGCGCCGGTTCAACCCCCGTAGCGCCGGTGTGCGCCGGTTCGGCCCCCGTGGCGCCGCCACCCGGCGGCGCTCCGCCGGTCCGCAGCTCAGTCATGTCCGTTCTCCCCTGATTTGCAGTGCATATTGCTTCGGTCGGTCACGCGGTTTCCGGATTGTCGATCCGAATCACCCGTCCGGGATTGCCGACCACGACGGCCCAGTCCGGGACCGACTTGACCACGACCGCCGAGGCACCCACGCGGGCGTGCGCACCGACCCGGATCGGTCCCAGCACCACGCACATCACGCCCAGATCGACGTCATCGCCGATGTCCGGGCTGCCCAGGTCGGCTCCCCGACGGTCGATCTGGTTGCCGATCGTCGTGTTCTGCCGGAGCCGACAGTCGGCACCCATGCGCACGCCGGGATTCAGCACGATCGAATGCGGGTGGAAAAGGGACAGGCGAGGCCCGATTCGACAACCGGAGGGCAATTCGACGCCGAAGACGATCGACGTGAAGGCCTGGCAGCAGATTCCGACCAGGCGCCCGACCAGCCCCCAGCGGCGGAACGCCAATTGACCGAACCGGAAGGCGAGCAGCACGATCCGGCTGTCCGGACGACCCGCGTTGACCGACCAGTCCTGCAGCAGCCAGCGCCGCATCGACCATCCGGCCGTCTCGTCCGGCCCCGCTTCCGATGGCGCGACCGCAGGAACCGGCCGGACGGCCGATTCGGGATCGGCCGGCGCGGCCGCGGCCGGCACGGGCGACGGATTGCTCATCGGAGCCCGCCGATCGGGTGCAGCCCGGCGCCGGCCGGGCGGCCGGCGGCCCGGAGCAGGATGCTCTCGACGCCGTCGGCCGTGCGCTGCAGCGAGAATCGCCGCTCGACGTGCTGCCGCGCGCGCGTGCCGAGGCCGGGATCGCGGTCGCGCCAGTCGCGCAGCAGCCGAATCCGGTCGGCGATCGCACCGGAATCCTCCGGCCGGGCCAGGAACTGGCCGAACTCGCCGGTCAGGATCTCGGGAATGCCGCCCACCGAAGTCCCGATGACGGGCCGCCCGGTGGACATCGCCTCGATCACCACCCGGCCGAACGGCTCCTGCCAGTGCGCGGGCAGCACCACGACGTCGGCCGCGTGCAGCACGGGGATGACGTCGTGCTGCAACGGCAGCCACACCACCGACTCCGGTGCGATCGCCCGCAGCTCGGCGGCGTACGCCTCCTCCTGGGCATCACCGGGCGAACCGACGATCAGCAACCGGTCGTCCGGACCGTGCGGGCCGCCGGCGCGCCAGGCGGCCAGCAGGGTGTCCACCCCCTTGCCGGGCGAGATCCGGCCGTAGTAAAGGGCGACGAAGCCGGCGGCCGGCAGTCCGAGCCGGGCCCGTGCCGCGGCCGTCCGATCCTCGCCGCCGAACGGATACTCGTCAAGGTCGATGCCGTTGTGTACGACGGTGATCCGGTCCTCCGGCACCCCGGAGCGGATCCAGTGCTCGCGAACGTAGCCGGATACCGCGATGTAGTGGGCCGGCAGCCGGCCACCGAACCGGACGCCGGGGAACGGCAGGTGGGTCCGCAGGTGCACGACCAGTGGCACCCGGGCCGCCCTGGCCGCGGCCACCCCCCAGACGATCTGTTCGGCGCGGTTGAGCCACACCACGTCCGGGCGCATCGCCCGGGCCGCACGCACCGCCGGCGGCAGCCTGATCAGGTCGGAGACGAAGGTCCGGGTGGTGCAGGCGAACGACGGGACCTGGCGGAGCTCGGCCGCCACGGCCTGCCATTCGTCCGCGTTGCTGCCGGGAGTGTTGTACAGGGCACAGATGTCGTGCCCGCGCCGGTTCAGGTCGCGGGCGACCTGCAGCGTGCTCTGCTCGACGCCGCCGATCGGCCCGAGGACCGCGGGGTTCACCAGGATGCGCATGTCAGCCGCCCGCCCCGACGGCCAACGCCGGACGGGCCGCGAGCTGACGACGGGCCGCCACGTACAGGAACGGGCCCGAGGCCAGGCCGGCCAACTCGCGGAGCAGCAGGGCCCGGGTCGGCAGCTCCGCCGGAGCCTGGACACGTTGCGAGCCCCGCGCGATCCGGGTGAGATGAGTGACACCCTTCGGGATCCGGCTCATCAGGGCGCGTCGCGACCCCGGCTGCAGCAGGTGCTTGGTGACGTACGCGGACAATCCGGAGCCGTAGCCGAACATCTGCCGGCGCAGCCCCGGCAGGTCGGACCGGTGGTGGTGCCAGACCAGGGCCGACGGCTCGTAGGCCAGGGCATGTCCGGCCAGCAGCACCCGGACGAAGATGTCCAGATCCTCGCCGCCCGCGGTGCGGGTACCGGCGCCAAGGGCCTCGTCGAAACCACCCATGGCGCGCAGGGTCTCCGTACGGAACGCCATCGCGGCACCGGTCCCGAACACGCCCGGCGCGTACGGGTACAGCGGGTCGTCGGTCGGCGTGGACAGGTCGAAGACGCGCGGTTCGCAGCTCTCCGACCAGGAAACCTTGTTGTCGAAGTACAGCTCTGCCGGGGTGTCCAGCGCGGCGGTGCTGACCAGGCCGGTCACGCAGGCCACATCGGGCCGGCGGGCGAATCCGCGCACCAGACCATCCACCCACCGGGCATCGACCCGGACGTCGTCGTCGGTGTAGGCGATGATGTCGGACGACACCTGCGCCAGTCCGCGGTTGCGCGCCCTGGACAGCCCCGGCACCGGCTCCCGGACATAGCGGAAACGCGGGTCGGTGCCCACCTTCTCGTCGAAAACCCGGGCGGTGGTTTCGTCGCTGGAGGCGTTGTCCACGATCACCATTTCCAGCGCCGGGTAGCTCAACGCCGCGAGCTGATCAAGACACTGGCCGAGGACCGGGCCGCGGTCCCGGGTACAGACGACGACCGAGACGGTCGGTCGGTCGTTCTCGATCGCACACGGCCACCCATTCGGGCCGGGAGTGCTCAGGCCGTCCAACCCGTCGGCCGCCAGATGACCGGCCAGCCGGTCCCGGGCGGACGCGGCCATCGACGACAGCAGCGTGTTCACGCTCACCCGTCCGTCGCTGATCGGCGCGTCGACGTAGGCCAGCGGTTCCCCGTGGAACCGCAGGAGAACCCGCGCGGCGGACGCGGACGCGCCGGCCGGGCTCTGCAGAGCCACGGGCAGCGGCTGACCGAGTTCGAGTTCGGCGCACCAGATCGACGACGGCGCGGCGGCGGTGGACATCGCCGTCGTCATGCCGCCACCTGCCGGATGCCGGTGATCGCCGACTCTTCGGCGGTCTCTTCGGCGGTCACTCGGGAGACCTTGCCGCGGGCGTACCCGCCCATCGTCGTCAGCAGCCCGGCGGCGACTGCGGCGGCCCGGCCGAATCCGTTGAATCGGCCGCGCAGGCCGTCCCACAGGCCGGTGGCGAACGCCCGCGGCAGCACGGTGGTGGTATAGGCGCGCTCGGACTCCAGCGCGTCGTCCGCACCGACCGAGCGGGCAACCACCGCCTTGGACACACCCTCCCAGTGGCAGCGCCGAAGGAAGTACCGCCAGGTCCGCCGGTCGGCGGTCACCTTGTGCCGGACGACGGCCCGCGGAGCGGCCATCACGCGCGCATGTGGGTCCTGCTGCCGGAGTCGGATGAAGAACTCGGTCTCCTCGCAGCCGACCGGATGGGTGCCCACCCGGCCGATACCCGGGGTGAAGCCGCCGATCCGCTCCCATGCGCTGCGGCGCACGCCCATGGCGCAGCCGAGCGGGTTGCGGATCTGCGTGCTCGTGGTGGGCAGGCCCTGGTAGCTGCAGCCGACCACCCAGAGGAAGGGCTCGGGGAACCATCCGGGCCGCCCCGGGGTGTCCCACTCCGGGTCTGCCCAGCCGCCCACGCCGACGACATCGCGGTCCACGAACGGCGCCGTCATGCCGGCGACCCAGTCGGGTTCGGCGCGGGCGTCGTCGTCCAGGAAGAGCACCAGATCGGCCGTCGCTTTCTGGGCGCCGGCCTCGGCTTCGGCGGGGGCTGCCTGCCCAAGGACATTCGCGCGTTCATGGCCAGGGCCGGCGAACTCGGCGCGGA
>JBIOVW010000771.1:0-2650 GCA_044867945.1 Nakamurella sp.
CGCCGACCACGGCCGCCACCTCGATGCCGAGCGCGTCGAGGTGGGCGACCGCGTTGGCCGCGACCTTGGCGGTCACCACGACGGCCCGCCCGCCCCGCTCGGTCACCACCCGGACCGCGTCGAGCGCACCGGGCAACGCGACCGTGCGCGGGATGGTGATCTGCGGGGTGAGTTCCCGGTACCGCCGGACCAGATACTCGACCGTGGCCTCATCCAGTCGGTAGCGGGCGAGTTCGTGGTGCAACGGCGGGCCCAGCCGGCTGACGAAGGCCCGGCCGTCGAGGGGGATCCCGGTCTCGGCCGCGAGGAGGTCGAACAACTCGATGATGCCCTCGCGGGGGTCGATCAAGGTCATGTCCAGGTCGAAGCCGACGGTGAAGCTCCCTGCGGTATCCAACAGGGCACCCGGTGGTATCGATGATTCGGTCGGCAGGCCTCGCACCGGATGAGGGTATGTGCCGGATCGGGGTGCGGGGCGCCGGTGATCCACCCTGAGTCCGGACGGTGATCGAGATGTTACGCGGGGTCAAACCCACGTCACCGGAACAACAGTGCGCAGCGGAGCACTGCTCCGAAAGGGTGCCGACCGGTGCCGGACGGTCGTTACGATGATTCGATGCGCCGCCGGCCAGCACCCGTCGAGCCGGCCCTTCGCCGGCTCCGTGTGTTCTCCACGATCGCCCTCGGGATGTTCGTCGTCATCATTGCGGTGATCACCCTGTGGCCGGGGCCGCCCGCGGCGGACGGCCAGGGTTGGCTGCGCGAGTTCCTCCGGCATGCCCATGGGCACGGCTTTCCGCGGTGGATCACCTTCGGCCGGATCGAGTTCGGGTCCAACGTCGCGATGTTCGTTCCGGTCGGACTGTTCGGTGCGCTCTCGCTGCCGCGGTACCGGTGGCTGATCGTGCCCGCCGCCGCGCTGGCGTCGACCGGCATCGAGACCATCCAGGCGGTGGCTCTGCCGCTGCGCTACGCCACCGTCAAGGACGTGATCGCCAATACGGTCGGCGCCCTGTTGGGCTACCTGGTGGCGGCGGCGATCCTCTCCCTCCTGCATCGGCGGGCGGGGCGCGCGCGGCAGGTTCTTCCCGCCCCTGCCCGGGCGCTGCGCTGACCGGCCGGACCTACCACACCGGGGAGACCACCTGGAACGGGTCCCCGGTGTGCCCGACCAGGTCGGCGATGGAGTTGAGGATCAGGGTCGGGCGGAACGGGAACTGGGCGACGGTCTCCATGGTGGAGATGCCGGTCATCACCAGCACGGTCGGCATGCCCGATTCGAGGCCGGCGATGACGTCGGTGTCCATCCGGTCGCCGATCATCAGGGTGGTCTCCGAGTGCGCGCCGATCGCCCGCATCGCCGACCGCATCATCAACGGGTTCGGCTTGCCCACGAAGTAGGGCGAGCGGCCGGTGGCCTTCTCGATCAGCGCGGCGACCGCGCCGGCCGCCGGCAACACCCCGGCCCGGCTTGGTCCGGTCGGGTCCGGATTGGTGGACACGAAGCGCGATCCGTTCAGCACGAGCCGGATCGCGGTGGTGATTGCCTCGAACGAATAGGTGCGGGTCTCGCCCAGTACCACGTAGTCGGGGTTGCGGTCGGTGAGCACGTAGCCGGCCTCATGCATGGCGGTGGTCAGGCCGACCTCGCCGATGACGAACGCGCTGCCGCCCGGCCGCTGCTGGTGCAGGAACTGGGCGGTCGCCAGCGCGGAGGTCCAGATCCGCTCCTCTGGGATGTTCAACCCGCTGGCCAACAGGCGCGCCCGCAGATCCCGCCGGGTGTAGATGGGGTTGTTGGTGACGACGATGAAGTTGGCGTTGCGCTCGGTCAGTTCGGAGATGAAGGCGTCGGCGCCGGGAATCATGTGCTCCTCATGGACCAGTACGCCGTCCATGTCCATCAGGTAGGACCAGGTCGTGGGATTCTGGGTGTCAGTCACGCGCACCATGATTCCGTGCGGCCCGCCGGCGCACACGACCGGGCATGCTGCGACGCGCCGCCGAGAAGGGATGTCGATGACCGAGCCGGCCACGGAGGTGACCCCGTCCCTGCGCGCAGTGCTGGAGACGGTCGGCGCGATCGCCGCCGATCTGGACCTGGACGTCACCCTGCAGCGGATCATCGACGCGGCCACCGAACTGGCCCGGGCCCGCTACGGCGCGCTGGGCGTGCTCGACGAGATGTCGAACGGCAGCACCCTGCGGGAATTCGTGACGCACGGCATCAGCCCGCGCGAGCGTGAGCTGATCGGCGACAAGCCGACCGGGCACGGCATCCTGGGCATCCTGATCGACAACCCGCAGCCGGTGCGCATCGATGACCTGTCGCAGCATCCGCTGTCGTACGGGTTCCCGGCGAACCACCCGAAGATGCGCACCTTTCTCGGGGCACCGATCCGCATCGGCGCCCGCGTGTTCGGCAACCTGTACCTGACCGAGCGAGCCGGCGGTGGCCCGTTCACCGACGACGACGTCGAGCTGGTCGTCGCGTTCGCCGCGGCCGCCGGGGTGATCATCGAGAACACCCGGCTCTACGAGCGGCTGTCCCGGCGGCGGCGCTGGTTGGAGGCGGCCGCAGAGGTCAGCCGGGTGGTGCTGGGCAACCAGGACGACCGCCGACCCACCGAGGTGGTGTCCCAGTCGGCTC